>CBQZLL010000034.1:0-16358 GCA_967749945.1 uncultured Frankiaceae bacterium | reverse complement strand
TCTACTCGTTGCTGCTCGGCATGTCGGTGCCCGACGTCAGCGGCAAGGCGATCGCGAACCTCGAGGTCGAGTCGCTCAAGCACGTGGCGCCGACGTTCCACGGCGACACGATCTACGGCGAGACGACCGTGCTCGACAAGACCGAGTCGAAGTCGAAGGACGACCGTGGCGTCGTCCACGTCGAGACCCGCGGCTACAACCAGGACGGCACGGTCGTCTGCGTCTTCCGCCGCAAGGTCATGGTGCCGAAGCAGTCGCACGCGACTGGCGGCGAGCAGCCGGGACGCCCCGAGCCGGGCGCGGCCCGGGACGCGTGATCTTGGCGAGGTTCTGCACGTATACGGTGCAAACCATCGCCAAGATCACGAAGACGGAGTCTCGAGTGCGCCCATCCGGCCGAGCTCGTCGAGCAGTCCGGGTGAGAGCGGCAGCGCGCGGACCTCGTCCGGCGTGCACCACCGTGCGTCGGCCGCGTCGTCGCCCGGACGCAACGTCCCGCCGGTCACCGTCGCGGCGTAGTCCTCGACGACGTACGGCCCGAACTCCGCGGTGCAGGCCAACGCGCCGACGGCGACGTCGAGCCCGGTCTCCTCGCGCACTTCGCGTGCGGCGGCTTCCTGCGCCGACTCGCCCGCTTCGAGACGCCCGCCGGGCAACGACCAGAGCCCGCGGCTCGGTTCGTTCGCGCGTCGTACCAACAGGAGGCGGCCCTGCGGGTCGCGCACGACCGCGCCCGCGCAACGGATCGGCGGATCGCGTTTCTCGCTCGATGGCACGGGAACCCCTCGGGAGACAACGACTCGAGGAGGCCATTGTGGTCCGCCGTGTGGTGGAGGAAGACGTCGGCACCCCGACGACGACCATCGTCGAGGACGACGGGTCGTGGCTCGCCAGGACGGTCGTCGCGCTCGTGGTCCTCGCCCTGCTCGTCGCGGGGGCCGTGTGGCTCGTCCGGGTCGTCTCGACCGACGACTCGACCGGTCCGGCCAACCAGCCGGGCAACGTCGTTCCGTCCGCGCAGTTGAGCTAGCCGGAGGCCGTGATGAGCATGCTCGTCGTCCTGCTCCTCCTGCTCGTCGTCCTCGCCATCGTGGCGGGGATCGGCGGACCGCGGGTGTACACGTCGCGCCGCCGTACGCCCATCTACGACGACGACGCGGTGCCGCGACAGCGGCACGACGTGGACGACGTCGTCTAGGGCGTGTCGCGCAAGCCACCGCGAGCCGGGTCAGGGCGCCTCACCCGTTCCTGACCCGGTCGGGGGGTTGACGCCGGAGGGGCGGCGCGCGGAACGTTGACCGTGACATGTCGTTCCCCGCCACCTGCCCGCGTTGTGCCGGTCCGCTGCGTGCGCCCGGCTTCTGGTCGAGCGCGTGGCAGTGCGAGCGGCACGGCGACGTCCACCCGTTCCACGCCGCCGCGGTCCCGACCATCTCCGCGGTCGAACGTCTCGTCGCCGACTCGCGCGTCCCGGTCTGGGTGCCGCGGCCGTTGCCGCTTGGCTGGACCGTGACCGGCGTCGCCCGAGCGGGCGACGACCGCACCGGCGTCATCGCCTCGCTCGTCGCGGTGTCCGGGCCGAGCCCGAAGGGCGGCCTCGCCGACGTCGTCCTCATCGCCGAGGAGCCGGGCGTCGGTCTCGGCGCGCGGTTCGCCGGGCTCGTGGGCACCGACCCCGGGGCGTCGCCCGACGTCGCCCCGGACTACAAGATCGAGGCCGCGGGACACCCGACGGCGTTGTGGCGGACGGCGACCGGCGACGACCGCTGCGCGCTCGTCGGCGAGTCGAAAGCGTGCTGGCTATGGGCCGTCGTCTGGCCCGACAACGCCGCCACCGTCCTCGACAAGGTCGTGCTGCACGACCTCTGCGACGGCGGTCATCCCGAGCTCGAGCTCGTCTTCGGCGCGCAGACCCCGCGCCTCTCGTAGCGGCTCGCGTCCCACTCCGAGCGCGCGCCGCTGGCTCGTCGTCTCGTGGGTCAACGGCGTGCGCGCACCGTGACCGTCACCGTGTCCGTTCCTGTCGCTCCGTCGTCGTCGGTGACGGTCAGCGTGTAGACGTACGTGCCCACGGCCCTCGTCTGGGCCAATGTCGCGCCCGTCCCGACGGTCGCGCCACCGAGCGACCAGGCGTACGACGTGATGACGCCGTCCGGGTCGTAGGACGTGCGGCCGTCGAGCGTGAACGACGCCGTGCCCGACCGTGCGGCGCGCTTCGTGATGTCCGCGCCCGCGTTCGCCACGGGCGCTTGGTTCAGTGGCGGCGAGACCGTGCCGCCGAGCGGCCCGTGCGAGATGTCGGCCGTGAACGATCCGCCCTTGCCGTTGTTCGGAGACCCGGTCCACGCATAGACGCGCAGCCGGTACGTCCCGGCGACGGTCGGGCGGATGCCCAGCGTCTCCTGCCGCCCGATGCCGCACGCGTCGCCGGCCGTGCAGGTGCTCTCGTCGAGCACCGTGCCGTCCGGGCCGAGCAACTGCGCGTCGAGGTCCGGACTCCATTCGAGGACCAGGCAGTAGAAGGAGCAGACCGCTTGTCCGCCGATCGTGATGGTGACCGCGAGGGGCTGTCCCAGGTCACCGGGACCGAGCGACAGCGGGATATCGGTCGACCCGTTGTTCGGGACGGTCGCGGTGACGCGATCGTGGGTCGGGAAGCTCGTGCCCGGATCGGAGCCTCCTTGCAGCTCGGAGACGAACGCCGGCACATCGAGCAGCCCGGCGCCCCAGTCGACGTCCTTGCCGGGCGGACCCCAGTCCTCGGCCGTGCCGGTGAGTGCGGCCTTGACTTGGGCGGGCGTGGCGCTCGGTGTGGCGTCCAGCGCGAGGGCGACCGCGCCGGCGACGTACGGCGTTGCCATCGACGTGCCGCTGTAGGTGACATAGTCGCTGACCGACCCGGCGCGGGCCGCGCGCACGGTCACGCCCGGCGCGACGACGTCGGGCTTCGTCCGGCCGTCCGCCGTCGGTCCGCGGCTGGAGAAGTACGCCAGCGCGATGCCGTCGTCGTGGTAGTCGGTGCCGGGGGGCGAGGACCAGTCGCTCGCGGCCCCCACGGTGATGGCCTGCTCCGCGGCACCGGGCGATCCGACGGTCTCCGTGTCGTCGCCCGAGTTGCCGGCGGCGACGACGACGACGAGCCCGTTCGCGACGGCCGCGTCGACGTGCTGGCTGAGTGCGTCCTTGCCGTCGGAGGAGGTGCCGTCGCCCAGGCTCATCGAGATGACGCGCACCTGCGGGTGCCGCGCGGCGCACCAGTCCACCCCGGCGATGACGTCGCCGTCGGACCCGGAGCCGTTCGCGTCGAGCACCTTCGCGGCGAACAACGACGCTCCCGGCGCGACGCCGACGTACGACGCCGCGCTCGCGCTGCCGGTCCCGTCGCCGAGGGCGATCGACGCGACGTGGGTGCCGTGACCGTGGTCGTCGTAGGGCGTGGTCGACGTGCCCACGAAGTCGACGAACGTCACCGGCCTCGGCGCGATCTGCTCGTGCGCCGCATCGACTCCCGTGTCGACGACGCAGACCCCGACGCCCGACCCACTGAGGCCGAACGCCGCGCGGGCTGCGGCCGCGCCGTAGTCATGGTCGGTTCCCTGGTCGGTGATCCGGACGACACGGTCCGGCTCGATTCGCACGACACGAGCGTCCCGAGCGAGGGCGCGGGCCTGTCCTGCGGCCATCCGCGCCGCGAAGCCGGCCACGAGCCGGTAGTCGTGGCGCACGGTGAACGCCCCCACCGACCTTCGGGCGGCCGCGGCGGCCAGGCCGGTGACGAGCACGTCGACCCGCTCCCCGGCGCCCGCCGAGCGCAGCCGGGGCGCGAAGTCGTCCGACACCCGGTCGTGGTCGTGGTCGGCCGCGACGAGCCGTCGCGGCCGGTCGTTCGCCGCTACGTCGTCCCGCTGCGCCGCACCGGCCACCGGAGCCGACGCGGCCACGATCAGCAGGCCCGCCGTGACGGGAACACCCCACCGGACAAAGACACGCATGGCAACGACCCCCTTTGCCGGGACGCTACGCCGCGCGGCGGGCCTCTGTCGGCCGAATCGGCCGACTCGGGCCGTTCGCCCGTCGGTCCAGTGCCGAAGCAGGCCACGAGTATCGGCAGGCGCTCGATCGCTCGTCGTCCCTCATGACCATGGTCGTCGGCGCGCTCGTCCGGTCAGAACGTCGTCGCCGACGAGAAGTGGAAGCGGCCGAGCCGCAACGACGGCACGCGTACCGTCCCGCCGAACTCGCTGCCCAGCGCGGTGTCCCGGCCCACCGCCTCGACGGTGTCCAGGGTGCCGAGCACCGACTGGGTGAAGCGCAGGTTCCGTACGCCGCCGACGACGCGGCCGTCCTCGACGAGGAACGTCCCGTCCCGCGTCATCCCCGTCAGCGTCGTCGACAGCGCGTGCACGGCGTTGGTGTAGTGGAACCGCGTGACGATCAGTCCGCGCTCGCACCCGCCGACGAGGTCGTCGAGCGACGCGGTTCCGGGGCGTAGCAACGGATTCGCCGGTACGCCGCCCTGCGGGTTGGGGGCCGGGAGCGCGTGGCCCGTCGACTCGGTCCCGGCGAGGCGGGCCGACATCCGGTCGTGAGCGACGCCGGTCGCGACCCCCTCGGCGATGAGTGGCAGCGCGCGCTTCGGTGTTCCCTCCGCGTCGAACGGCACGCCGAGCAGGTCCGGCGCGAGCGGGTCGTCGACGATCGTGACCAAAGGCGAGCAGACGCGTTCGCCGAGCCGTCCGGAGAGCGCGGAACGTCCCTCCACGACGTCGCGCCCGCAGAACGCGAGCCAGCACAGCCACTCGACCAGCGTCCCGACAGCGGGCGGTTCGAGGATGACCGTCCAGTCACCCGGCGGAACGTCGCGCGGCGCCCGGCCGGCCTCGACCTTGCCGACCGCGCGGGCCGCGACGGCCGACGCGTCGAGGTGGGACAGCGTCCCTGTCGTGTCCTCCGCCCATCCGGTCGAGTCGGGTCCGGAGACGAGGCAGGTCACCGACGCGCGGGTCCACGCGTGGTACGCCGCGACGCCGTGGGAGTTCACGACGGCGACCTCGTGGCGTCCCGTCTCGGCCGTACCTGCCCCGACCATCGACCCGCCCAGCGGCGCGAGCATCGCCGCGACGAGGGACGCGCGGTCGGCGGGCGAGGCGGCCCCCGTGGCGGGGTCGTCGTGGGCGGCGGTGCCGTACGACGCAGGCAAGGCGAGCCCGGCGAAGTCGTCGTCGCGCGGCGTCACCCGCGCGGCCCCGATCGCGGCGCGCGCCGCGGCGCGGAGGCCGTCGGGGGAGAGGGCGTTCGTCGCGACGACGCCGACCCGCGCGCCGTCGACGATCGCGCGGACGCGGGCCTCGCCGTCGACGCGGGCGGTGTTCTGGTGGATACGGGACTCGGCGAAGCGCGTCAGCGCGGCGTCCTCGCGGGCAAGGTGGACCTCGATCTCGTCGGCACCGTCGACGGCGAGCGCGGCCGAGCCGAGGTCGCGTAGGTCGATCACGGACGCGCCCCCGTCGTGACGTGGTGGAAGCGTCCGGTCGGCGCGCCGTGCGCGACCCGCGCGGTCTGCATCGGCTGGCCCTTGCCGCAGTTCGGCACGCCCCAGACCGTGGCGTCGGACCCGAGCGCGTCGCACGCTCCCCAGAACTCCGTCGTCCGGCCCGCATAGGTCGGGTTGCGATACATCCGGCCGAGCCGGCCGTGCCGGATCTCGTACGCCGCCTCGCAGCCGAACTGGAAGTTCACCCGCCGGTCGTCGATGGACCACGACCGGTTGGTCAGCAGCAGGACGCCGTCCTCGGTGTCGGCGACGAGGTCGTCGAGTGTCCCGGCGGTCCCGGGCTGCAACGACACGTTGTTCATCCGGATCAACGGGATCGCGCCCCACGTGTCGGCGCGCGCGGTGCCGTTGCTCCGCTCGCCGAGCAACGCCGCGGTCTCGCGGCTGGTGAGGAAGCCCTCGAGGACGCCGTCGACGACGATCGGCGCGCCGGACCCGGCGGCGACGCCCTCGTCGTCGAAGCCGAACGTCCCCAGCGCTCCGGGCGTCGTCGCGTCGGCGAGGATCGTCACGAGCGGCGAGCCGTAGCGCAGCGAGCCGCGGTCGCCGATCGAGACGAACGACGTCCCGGCGAACGCCCGCTCCATCCCGAGGATCCGGTCGAGCTCGGTCGGGTGCCCGACCGACTCGTGCACCTGCAATGCGAGTTGGCTCGACTCGAGGACGAGCGCCGTCTCCCGCGACGGCAGCTCAGGCGCGGTGAGCAGCGCCACCGCCTCCTCGCACGTCGTCCGCGCGTGCCCGGGCAGGTCGAGGCCGGTGACGTCCTCCCAGCCACCGCAGGTGAACTGGCCGCGGAACGAGTTGGGCCACGACCGGCGCTGCAGCTCGCCCTCGCCGAGCGCGGTGCCGCGCAACCCGCCGCCGACTTGGACGACCCGCTGGTCGAACCAGCCGCCCTCGGTCGACCGAAACGTCGTGCTGCGCTGCCACGCGTCGGTCGTCGCCTCGACGTACGCGATCCCGGCCGCCTCGCGGCCCGCGGCCGTCGTCGCGAGCAGCAAGTCGATCCGCTCGGCGAGCGGCACGTCGAACGGGTTACGGCCGTGCGGCGTGACGTACGTGCCCGCCGGCGGCGGCGTGTCGTCGAGGACGACCGGGTCGCCGCGCAACGGCGCCGACGCGCGGGCGATGTCGACGGCGCGCGCGGCGGTGGCGCGGACGGCGGCGGGGGACGGGTCGTTCGTCGCGGCGAAGCCCCACGCGCCGTGCGCGAGGACGCGGACTCCGACCCCGCGCGACGATGTACGGCTGACGCCCTCGACGCGGTCGTCGCGCACGTCGATCGACTCGGCGAGCTCCTCGACCACGCGGGCGTCCGCGTAGTCCGCCCCGGCGGCCCGCGCGGCCTCCAGCGCGACCCCCGCCGACTCCTCAGGCAGCACGACCGGCAGCATTCCACGGCGGGCCGTGCCACGCTCGGAAGGGGACATTGGCGCGGGGCGGATTCTCAGGCACAATGCGCTACCGCCCCGATGATCCTGGGCGGGACCCGGTACCCCCTACTCCCGGAGTCCCCTCATGCGCCGTCTGACCTTCCGTACTGCCCTGCTCGCGATCCCGGCGGCCGTTCTCGGCGTCATGGTCGCCGGACCGGGCAACCCCGCCGATGCCGACACCGGCACGCCGACGTTCGCCAACTACGCGGCACCTGGCTCACTTTCCAACTCGAACAACGCCGGCGAGCCGTCCATCGGCATCAACGGCTCCACGGGTGCGCTGATGTACCAGGCGTACACGAGCACGTACAAGGTGACGTTCAACGACGCCTCGGTCCCCGCCCCGGCGACGTGGACCTACCGGACGCCGATCACCAGCCTCATCAACATCGACCCGATCCTCGCGACCGACTGGACCACCGGTCGCACCTGGGCCGGCGGCCTCGACGGCGAGTGCAGCCTCTTGTCGTACAGCGACAACGACGGTACCCAGTGGACCCCCGCGGGCAACGCCTGCGCCGGCGTCATCGACCACGAGACCATCGGGTCCGGCCCGTGGCACGGCGGGCAGCCGCTGTACGCGACGTACCCTCGCGCCCTCTACTACTGCGCGCAGCTCAGCGAGGACATGTGCGCGACGAGCTACGACGGCGGCCGGACGTTCGGCCCGCCGATCGATGTCCTCGGTGCCTGCTTCGGCCTGCACGGCCACGTCAAGGTGTCACCCGACGGCACGGCGTACCTGCCGAACAACAACTGCGGCTCGGACGTCGGCGGCGGCATCTCGATCGACAACGGCCTGACGTGGAACAGCTACACGATCCCGCAGTCGGTCTCGGCGGGCCGCGGCTTCGACCCGTCCGTCACGTCGACGCCTGACAACACGCTGTACGAGGCGTGGGCGCAGGGCGGCAACTACCACCCGATGGTCGCCCGCTCGCTCAACCACGGCGGCGCGTGGGACCGCGTCACCGACCTCTCGACGACGGTGAGCCCCCCGATCGTCGCGTCGACGTTCCAGAGCATGGTGTCCGGCGACAACGGCCGGATCGCCGTGGCGTTCCTCGGGACGACGACGGGCAGCGGCGTGCCGTTCCAGAACGGGTACCACGGCGTGTGGGACCTCTACACCTCGTACTCGTACGACGCCGGTCTCACCTGGACGACGATCAAGGTGACGACCGACCCGGTGCAGCGCGGCTGTATCTGGGACGGCGGCGGCAACAACGTGTGCCGCAACCTGCTCGACTTCATGGACGCCAACGTCACGCCGACCGGTCGCGTCGTCGTCGGGTACGCCGACGGCTGCGTCGGCACCTGCGCGGGCGGCAGCGGCACCGAGGTGCAGTCGACCTCGGCGTGGGCGACCATCGCGCGGCAGAGCACGGGCAAGACGCTGTTCTCAGCGTTCGACTAGCGTCATCGGGCGTGCGCATCGACCTGCACGCCCACAGCACGGCGAGCGACGGCACCGACGTGCCGTCGCTCGTCGTGCGTCGGGGCGCCGACGCTGGGCTCGACGTCCTCGCGCTGACCGACCACGACACCGTGCGCGGCCACGCCGAGGCGATCGCGGCCCTGCCGCCGGGCTTGACCCTGGTCCCTGGTGCGGAGATCTCGTGCGCGTGGCAGGGCAGCAGCCTGCACGTGCTCGGCTACCTGTTCGACCCCGCGTCGCCGGACCTGGCGCGCGAGCTCGACCTGCTGCGCACCGACCGCGACCGGCGGGCCCGCGAGATCGTCGACCGGTTGCGCGCGCTCGGCGCCGGCGTGACGTACGACCGGGTCGCGGAGCTCGCCGCCGGTGGCGCGATCGGGCGGCCGCACGTTGCACGCGCTCTCGTCGAGGCGGGTGTCGTGCCCGACGTGAAGTCGGCGTTCACCGACGAGTGGATCGGCGCGGAGGGCCGCGCGTACGTCGACAAGTACGCGCTCGACCCGGTGCGCGCGGTGTCCCTCGTCAACGACGCGGGCGGCGTCGCGGTGTTCGCCCACCCGGGCGCGGCGAAGCGCGGGCAGTCGTTCGGGACCGACGCCGTCGAGCTGCTCGCGGCGGCCGGCCTCGCGGGTGTCGAGGTCGACCACCCCGACCACGACGCGACGACGCGCGCGACGTTCCGCGCCGTCGCGCACGCGCTCGGCCTCTTCGTCACGGGATCGAGCGACGACCACGGGTCGATCACCGGGCACCGGCTCGGCTGCGAGACGACCGCGCCGGAGGTCTGGGCGGCACTGCGCGAGCGCGCGACCGGCGCGGCTCCCGTCGGTTGACCTCCACCTAAACCGGGGCGCACTACGCCGGATGGCCCGATCGGGTCATTGTTCGCTCCATGTTCGCCCCTGGACGATGAGGCTTCGGCCGTCCTCAAGAGCCCGGGAGCCCGTGTGACGCGAACCCTCATCGTCGACGACGAGGAAGACATGCGGCTCCTCGTCCGTGCCGTGATCGAAGCGGCGAACAACGGACTCCAGGTCAGTGGCGAGGCCGCCAACGGAGACCAGACCATCGAGCGGTGGCGCGCGGACCGTCCCGACGTGATCGTGCTCGACCAGCGCATGCCCGGGATGAGTGGGCTCGAGGTCGCGGAACGCATCCTCGCGGAGTATCCGGGCCAGCGGATCATCCTCTTCTCGGCGTACCTGGACGACGAGACGACGACGGAAGCTCGGCGGCTCGGCATCGAGGAGTGTCTCGCCAAGAGCGACTACACGCGGCTGCCGGAAGCCTTGTGGCGACTCGCCCCACCGGCCTGACCGGCGGCATCCTCGCCGTCGCCGCGGTGCTCGCACTGGGCGGCGCCGGTGCGGCACGCGCGGTCGCCGAGACAGAGACGCACGCGCACGAGTCGGCCACGCGGCATTCGGCGGAGGGGACGGCGCGGGCGTTCGTGACCGCTGTCGGCGGCGTAGGCCAGTCGGTCGGCACCCTCGCGCTGCTCGCCCCCCAGGTCGGGCACGCGCCGGCGACCCCGCCGGCGTCGCTCGCCGGAGTCATCCGCTCCGACGGCGTGTCCGGCGTCGTCCTCGTCCCCGTGACCGGTGCTCCGGTGGTCGTCGCGGGGACCGTTCCCCGGACCGTCGCGCTCGCCGGCCTCGCGCGGTCGCTCGAACCCGCTCTCGACGTCGCGCGCGACACCGCCGACCCGCACGCCGCCGCGGTCGGGCGAGGTGTAGGCATCGCTGTCGCCGTGTACGACGGGACGCCGATCTCCACCGAGCAGCGACGGGCCGAGGTGACCGGCTGGGTCGTCGCCCTCGTCGATCCGTCCGCTCTGCTCGCGCGCATCGCGGGCGCGGCGGACACCGCGGTCATCGACGTCGGTGGCCGTCTCGTCACCGACGCGGCGGCGCGGGGACGCTTCTCCGTCGAGGCATCAGTAGACCTGGCCGGGCAGCCGTGGCGCATCGTCGTCACGCCGCGGACCGACGGCACGAGCACCCCCGCCGCCTGGGGCGTTCTCGTCGCGGCGCTGATCGGCGCGCTCGGCGTCACTGTCGTCGGGCTGCGTTCGCGACACGCGCTGGATCGCGCGGTCGCGACGAACGAGGCGCTCGAACGCGAGACGCGTACTGTCGCCGAGCTCGGCCCCCTGCTCCAGCAGAGCCTCGACCTGGCCGAGGTGCTGCCCGCGGTCGCCGTCCGCCTGTCCGACGAGTTCGCACTCGATGCGTTCGCGGTCGAGCTGATCGGCGAGCACGGCGAGCTCGTCGACGTGTTCGGCGTGGGACGCCGGACGTCCAGCCCGGAGCCGCGGATCGTCGGTGCCGAGGGCATCGACGCAGGGGTCGAGATGGCGATCCCACTGCTCCGTGGCGGCCGGACGATCGGTCGGCTCCGGCTCGTCGCGCGCGAACGGCTCACGCCGACGCAGGTCGACGCGTTGCGGGGCGCGGCCGACCTCATCGCGGTGGCGACGTACAACGTCGAGCTCTACGAACGCGAGCAGGCGACCGTGCGCAGGCTCCAGGAGCTGGACCGGCTCAAGGACGCGTTCCTCGGGACGATCTCGCACGAGCTGCGCACGCCGATCACCGCGATCAGCGGGTTCGCCCGGATGCTCAACGACCGCTGGGACGACCTCAGCGAGGACCAGCGCCGCGACTTCCTCCGTCGGGTGGGCCGCAACAGCGCGAGCCTCGGCCTGCTCGTCGACGACCTCCTCGACTTCGCCCGGCTGGAACGCCAGGCGCTCTCGACGAGCGTCAGCCCGCTGGGCCTCGACGCGGTCGTGTCGTCGTTCGTCGCGCAGGTCGTCCCCGCGCTCGGCGACCACCCGGTCGAGACCGACCTCGCCCAGAACGTCATGGCGATGGCCGACCCGCGGGCGATCGAGCGCGTCCTGGCCAACCTGCTGACGAACGCCGCGAAGTTCTCGCCGAAGGGTTCGCCGGTCGAGGTGACGTTGCGGACCGCCGACTCGACCGCGGTCCTCTCCGTGGCCGACCACGGGCCGGGGATCGCCGAGGAGGACCGGCTGCGCGTCTTTACCCGCTTCTACCGCGGCGAGTCCGAGATCGCCCGCTCGACCCGCGGCGCGGGCATCGGCCTCGCCGTCGTACACGAGCTCGTCACGCAGATGGGCGGCGACATCGAGGTCCACCCGCGCGAGCCGCAGGGCACCGTCGTGGTCGTCCGGCTGCCGCTCGCCCCACCCACCGCGCCACCCGCGCCCAGGTCGTCGACGGACGACCGCATCCCAGCCAGGAGCACCCCGTGAAGTCCACCCGACGCGACCGAACGCTGATCGCATCCGCGGTCGTCTTCGTCGTCCTCACGGCGAGCCTCGTCCTCACGACGGTGCTCAAGGCGGAGCACGACGGCACCAAGGCGCTGCAGGACCTGCAGCTCGCCCAGGTCCAGCAGCTCAGCCGCGGCATGGACACCCGCATCGCCAGCATCTTCACGTCGTTGCAGGGCCTGTCGACCGCGCCGCCGGCGTGGAACGTGAAGCCGAACGACCCGGCCGACGCGGCTCGTCTCGCGCAGCTCCAGTCTCTGAACCCGAAGGCGCGCACCGGATTCTTCCTGATCGACACCAAGGGCGTCGTGACCAACGGCACGCTGCTCAGGGACAAGAACTCGGTCGGCTCGACGTACACGCGGCAGGGTCTTGCCGCGGTGCTCGCGGGTGCTCCCGCGATCCTTCCGGTCGGGCCGGGGCTGACGACGTCGTTGCCGGTCGTCATCGTGGCGTTCCCGCTGAGGGACGCGACGGGGACGCAGGTCGCCGGCGCCATGCTCATCGAGAGCGACGTGTCCGTGGACTCGGCGTTCAACGCCGAGGTGATCCAGCTCAAGGTCGGCCGTACCAGTGAGTACTCGTTCGTCGACTCCGCGGGCATCGTCGTCTCGTCGAGCAACGCGGCGTTGCTCGGCAAGCCGCTGGACGAGCCGCTGCTCGCGAGCGGGCGTACCGGCTTCCGGCGGGCGCACGGCCAGGTCGTCGTCATCGAGCCGGTGAAGTCGGCCGGCTGGCGGACGGTGTTCCGGCAGGACACCAGCGAGTTCGAGGGCGCGCTGACGGGGCCGTTGCACTCGGCTCTCGGCTACGTCGTCGCGGCTGGTGTCCTCGGTGCCGGCGTCGCCGTCGTCACGCTGGCCCGCAGGCTCCGCCGGGCGCGCGAGGAGCAGCGGCGGCTCGAGGAGATCAGCGCCGTACGCGAGGAGTTCATCAGCATCGTCAGCCACGAGCTGCGTACGCCGGTGGCCGGCATGCTCGGCTTCCTCCAGACGACGCTCGACCACTGGGAGGTCATGACCGACGGCGAACGGCAGCGCGCGATCCTCCGGGCGATGTCGAGCGCTCGGCGGTTGCACTCGCTGACCCGCGATGTCCTCGACACGTCGAGCATCGAGGCCGAGGGGATGACGTACGCGATCAGCGACGTCGACCTGCGCGCCGAGCTGTCGTCGGCCGTCGAGGCGGAACGCGACCTGCGACCCGACCGCGCCCTCACGCTGGGCCTGCCCGACGGTCGCCTCTGGGTCCGTTGCGACCCCGACCGGCTCCAGCAGATCGTCACCAACCTGCTCGACAACGCGGTCAAGTCGTCGCCGCCCATGACACCGATCGAGGTGTCGGTGGAGGAGCGGGAGGACGAGCTCGAGATCGCCGTTCGCGACCATGGGCCGGGGCTGTCGGACTCGGAGCTGACGCGGGTGTTCGACAAGTTCATCCGCGGGCGGACGTCGACGCCGACCGGCACCGGCCTCGGGCTCTACATCTGCCGCCAGCTCGTCGAGGCGCAGGGCGGCACGATCCGTGCCGAGCGCGCGACGGACGGCGGCGCTCGATTCGTCGTGGCGCTGCCGCGCGCGGCGATGCCCGCGGAGCCCGTGACGTTATGACGTGCCGGGTCGTCGTCGCCGACAACGACCAGGACGCCCTCGACCTGCTCGTCCTTGACCTGACCCTCGAAGGCCACACCGTGGTGGGCGCGGTGACGCAGGGCGCCGAGGCCGTCGCGCTGTGCGCGGCGCTGCGGCCCGACGTCCTGATCGTCGACTACCGGATGCCACCCGGGCTGAACGGGCTCGAAGTGCTGCGCGCGCTCCGCGACGTACCGGAGCTGCGGGCGGTGCTCTACTCGAACTACCACAACGAACGGCTGCGACGTACCTCCAGACGGGCGAGCTCGCGGCGCTGCGCCGGATCATCACCGCCGCTTAGCGACCGCGGCGTTCGTGGGTCTCGCGCAGCGCCTGCTCGGCCATGTCGAGCAGCGCGAGCGGCGGCGTCTCGCCTCCGACGAGCAGCACCTCCATGCCGATGTCGAGCTGCGTCGTGCCGAACCGGACGGGGAACGGCTCCGCGAGGCCCGACGCGACCCGGCCGGCGACGAGCATGAGCGTCTCGCGGTCGGTCACGCCCTCGCAGAGGATCGCGAACTCGGCGGGACCGAACCGCGCGACGGTGTCGGTGTCGCGTACGGCGACGGCGACGCGCTCGCCGAACTCGCGGAGGATCCGGTCGCCCTGCGACACGCCGAGGCGTTCGCGCAGCGAATCGAGGTCGTCGATGGTGAGCAGCAACATCGCGACGTCGGTGTTGCCGCGCCGCGCTCTCGCGAGGGCGAGGGCCATCCGGTCGAGGAGGAGGGCGCGCTCCGGCAGCCCGGTGATCTGGTCGTACAGCGCCGCTTGCAGCGGGTGGACGTCCCGACGAGCCTCCTCGGCGAGGTACGCCGTACCGGTTTCGTCGCTCCGCGATCCGCCGGTGAGGTTCCGTACTTTGGCCCAGGTCGAGGCACTCCGCGTCAGCTTCATGCGACGAGCGTAAGAGTCCTGAGCCCTTATTCACATGGGCAGTTCGTGCCAGCCCTGTTCTGTCACAGTCCCGTGCGACGATCGCGGGTATGGACATCGCTGCCGACACGCTGCCGCTGGACGGCCTGCCGCGACGGCTGTTCACCGTGTCCGCGTCGTCGATCGGGACCTGGGTCGAATGCCCGCGGCGGTACCGGATGGGGTACGTCGACCGGCCGGCACCGCCGCGTTCCGGGGCGTTTGCGCACAACTCGCTCGGCGCGAGCGTCCACAACGCGCTGCGCGACTGGTGGCTCGCGCCGCGGTCGCGCCGGACACCCGACGCCGCGGTGGCCCAGCTCGACCTCGCCTGGATCTCGGACGGCTACCGCGACGCCGAGCAGGCCGCGACATGGCGGGGTCGCGCGCGCGACTGGGTCCGGCGCTACGTCACCACGCTCGACGCCGACGACGAGCCGCGCTCGGTCGAGCGGAACGTCGCCGCCCGCTACGGCGACACCCAGGTCCGCGGCCGGATCGACCGGCTCGACGAGCGCGACGGCAACCTCGTCGTCGTCGACTACAAGACCGGGCGGCGTGGCGTCAGCGCCGACGACGCGCGCGGCTCGTGGGCACTGGCGATCTACGCGTACGCGGTCGAGCGCACGGTTCGGCGACCGTGCCGCCGGGTCGAGCTGCACCACCTGCCAAGCGGAGACGTGGTGGCGCACGAGTTCACGGTGGAGTCGTTGCGGCGGCAGCTCGACCGGATCGGGGAGGCGGCGGAGGAGACCCGCGCGGCCGTCGACGGCCTCGCCGCGGGAGGCGACGAGAGCACGCTGTTCCCGGCGCGCCCGTCACCGGGCTGCGCGTGGTGCGACTTCCACCGGTCCTGCCCGGCCGGACAGGCGGCCGCGCCGCGCGCGAAGGACCCGTGGGGCGCCCTGGCGGACGCGGATACGTGACGCGATCGCCGGGCGCCGCCGCGCTCGCGGGCCGTGGGCCCGCTGCCTCGGCCGGGCTCGCGCCGAGGCGGCGGGTCACCGCGTGGTTCAGCAGGCGCAGGTGTTCGGGAGGGTCGGCACGAGGCAGATGAGCTCGTGCGTGATGTTGCAGACCTGCAGGCTGAGACACAGGTTGACCGGGATGGTGAGGCAGTAATGCGTGCCGCCGACGACCTGGTTCAGGTCGTCGGTCCCGAGTTCGGTGAGTCGTTCCTTTCTCAGGCTGAGCTTTCGGGCAGACGCCATAGCTGGGTTCCCTCCGCGAGCGCCGGTGAGCCACCGGCGTGCCTCGGTCGAGGCGCCGGGTACACGGTGTACACGGTCGGACGCGGGGGCCGATTACCGCGCCACGCCGGGGCGCGCGAACGGCGGGTGAGACTTCACCGGGTGCCGCTCGCCAGCCCTCCACGCTCCGCCGTGGTGGCAAGGCGGCGGCGGGCGGGTTGCCGGGTGTCCAGCGGGAGGCCGGCCGCGCGGGCCCGTGCGTCGCGGACCTGCGGCGCTTCCCGGACCTGCGCGGGCACGAGCAGCATCGACCCGCGTAGCGCCCGGACGGCCGCCGTGGCGGCAAGGTCGGTGGTCGGCACGGCCGGGAGACCGTACAGCCGCCGCGCCCAGCGCGGCAGCAGAGCGAACGCCGTGCCTGACACACCCACCCACAGTGGCTTGGCCGGCGCGAGCCAGCGCGTGGGCATCGGCGGCAGCAGGACGAACGCCGCCGCTCGCCGGGCCTCCGCGGTCGCGCGCAGCTCGGGCCGGATCGCGGCGAAGTAGCCTGCCAGGTCGTCGACCGACCCGGGCGCGTCGGCCGGGTCGATGCCGACGAGGGCTGCGGCGCGTACCTGCTCGGCGACGTACGCGTCCGCCTCCGCGCCGGTCAGCGGCCCCCCCGCGCGGCGGAACGTCGTGAGGAACGAGTCGACGAGGCAGCAGTGCACCCACCCGAGCAGGTGCGGGTCGTCCACCCGGTACGGGACGCCGCTCACCGGCTCGACCCCGCGGAGCGGGCGATGTACGCGCCGGACCCGGGCGGCGGCGCGGTCGACCTGCTCGGTCGTTCCGAACGACACCGTGGTGACGTATCCGACGGTCCGCAGCAGCCGGCCCCACGGGTC
>CBQZLL010000033.1:0-16426 GCA_967749945.1 uncultured Frankiaceae bacterium | reverse complement strand
ACCGGTCGCAAGATCATCGTCGACACGTACGGCGGCATGGCCCGCCACGGCGGCGGCGCGTTCTCCGGCAAGGACCCGTCCAAGGTCGACCGGTCGGCGGCGTACGCGATGCGCTGGGTCGCGAAGAACGTCGTCGCGGCCGGTCTCGCGAAGCGCTGCGAGGTGCAGGTCGCGTACGCGATCGGCAAGGCGCAGCCGGTGTCGCTCTACGTCGACACGTTCGGCACGGAGACGGTGCCGGTCGGCCGCATCCACGACGCGGTCGTGTCGGTGTTCGACCTCCGTCCGGCCGCGATCATCCGCGACCTCGACCTGCTCCGGCCGATCTACGCGAAGACCGCGGCGTACGGCCACTTCGGCCGGGACGAGAAGGAGTTCCTCTGGGAGTCGACCGAGCGCGCCGACGCGCTCCGGTCGGCCGCGGGGGCGTAGCCGCCGCTCCACGGGTCGACGAGTGGTCGGTCGGACCCGCGCGGTACAACCCGTTCGTGGACCTGCCCGTCGCGAAGGTCGCGGTCGACGTGCCGCTCGCGCACCTCGACCGGGTCTTCGACTACGCCGTGCCCGTGGCCCTGGACGACGCCGTCGTGCCGGGGTCCCGGGTACGCGTGCGCTTCGCCGGGCGGCTCGTCGACGGATGGGTGCTCGACCGGGTCGCGACGAGCGACGTCGAGACGCTCGCCCCGATCGCGAGGTCGGTGTCGGCCGAGCCGGTCCTCTCGCCCGAGATCGCCCGCCTGTGCCGGGCCGTCGCCGACCGGTGGGCCGGGACGTTCGGCGACGTCGCGCGGCTCGCGGTTCCCCCGCGCCACGCGCGGATCGAGAAGGAGCAGCCGCGTGACGTCGTGCCGGCGGCGGTGACGGCGCCCGAGCCAGGCGGCTGGGCGCGCTACGACGACGGCACGTCGTACGTCACCGCACTCGCCGAGGGTCGGTCGCCGCGCGCGGTGTGGTGGGCGTTGCCTGGACCGCACTGGCCGGACGACATCGCGACCGCCGCCGCGGCGACGCTGGCGTCGGGGCGTGGCGTCGTGGTCGTCGTCCCCGACTCCCGGGACCTGGCCCGTGTCGCGGCCGCGATGACGGTCGAGCACGTTGCCCTCACCGCCGACCTCGGCCCGTCCGAACGCTACCGGCGCTGGCTCGCCGTCCGGCGCGGCGTCGCGCGTTGCGTCCTCGGCACTCGCGCCGCGGCCTGGGCACCGGTCGCGAACCTCGGCCTCGCCGTCTGCTGGGACGACGGCGACGACCTGCACAAGGAGCCGCGCGCGCCGTACCCGCACGTCCGCGACGTCCTCACGCTCCGCGCGCACCGCGAGGGCGCCGGGCTGCTCCTCGGCGGCCACGCGCCGAGTGTCGAGGCGACCCACCTCGTCGAGACACGCTGGGCCAAGCCGCTCGCCGCGCCCCGCGCTGCCGTACGGAACGCCGCGCCCCGGGTCGAGACAGCGGGCGGCGACGTCGAGCTCGCCCGCGATCCCGCGGCCGCGAGTGCCCGGCTCCCGACGCTCGCCTGGCAGGCCGCGCGCGCCGCGCTGGCGAACGGCGCGCCGGTCCTCGTCCAGGTGCCGCGTACCGGCTACCAGCCCGCGCTCGCCTGCGCGCAGTGCCGTACGCCCGCGCGCTGCGCGACCTGCGCCGGCCCGCTCGCGCAACCCGGCAACGGGCGTAGCGCCGCGTGTCGCTGGTGCGGTCGTCCCGCCGCCGGCTGGGCCTGCCCGGCCTGCGGCGCGCGGGACCTGCGCGCGGTCGTCGTCGGCAGCAGGCGTACGGCCGAGGAGCTGGGTCGCGCGTTCCCCGGCGTCACGGTGCGGACGTCGGACCGCGACGCGGTCGTCGCCCGCGTCGACGGCAAGCCCGCGCTCGTCGTCGCGACGCCCGGCGCGGAGCCCGTCGCCGACGACGGGTACGGCGCCGTCCTCCTCCTCGACGGCTGGGCGCTGCTGTCGCGACCGGACCTACGCGCGGGGGAGGAGGCGCTGCGCCGCTGGACCGCGGCCGCGGCCCTCGCCCGATCGGCGGGCGACGGCGGACGCGTCGTCGTCATGGCCGACGCGTCGCTCGCGCCGGTCCAGGCGTTGCTGCGCTGGGACCCGGGCTGGTACGCCCGCCGCGAGGCCGCCGAACGCGCCGCGCTCGCGTTCCCACCGGCCGTACGGATGGCGGCGATCGACGGCACGAACGCCGCGATCACCGACCTCGTCGACGCGTCCGGCCTCCCCGCGCAGGCGGAGGTGCTTGGCCCCGTTCCGCACGGCGACCACGAGCGCGCCCTCGTCCGCGTCCCGCGCGCGGACGGCAACGCGCTCGCCGCCGCGCTCAAGCAGGGACTCGCCGCGCGGTCCGCGCGCAAGGCGCCGGAGTCAGTCCGCGTGGAGCTCGACCCGCTCACGCTTCTCTAGCGCGAAACTCGGTGCCTCCGCGGGCGGCAGGCCGGTCGCTACTGGTGAGTAGCGGCAACCGGCTGAGTACGAACTGGTGATCCGCGGCGCCGCTACTCACCAGTAGCCGCCGACGGCGCGCCGATCAGGGCGTTTCGCGAACGCCCTAGACTCGGCTGATGCCCGTCCAGGAGATCCGGCTGCTCGGCGACCCCGTACTGCGTACGCCCGCCGTGCCGGTGACGACGTTCGACAAGGAGCTGCGCAACCTCGTCCGCGACCTGCGCGAGACGATGCTGGCCGCCCCGGGCGCGGGACTGGCCGCGCCGCAGATCGGCGTCAGCCTCCGGGTCTTCACGTACGACGTCGACGACGCCGAGGGCCACCTCGTCAACCCGGTCATCGTGACGAAGTCCGAGGAGCAGCAGGACGGCGACGAGGGCTGCCTCTCGCTGCCTGGCCTCAACTTCCCGCTCAAGCGGTCAGCCAACGTCGTCGCCGCCGGTTTCAACATGTACGGCGACCCGGTGACCATCGAGGGCAGCGAGGTCCTCGCGCGCTGCCTCCAGCACGAGACCGACCACCTCGACGGCGTCATCTTCATCGACCTGCTCGACCCCGAGACGAAGAAGGACGCGATGAAGGCGATCCGCGAGGCCGACTGGAACGCCCCGCCGGTCGTCAAGGCGTCGCCGCATCCGATGTACGGCATCGGCAGATAGACCCGATGCGGGTCGTCTTCGCCGGTACGCCCGCCGCCGCGGTCCCGTCGTTGCGCGCGCTGCTGGCGTCGCGGCACGAGGTCGTCGCGGCCGTCACGCGTCCCCCGGCGCCCTCGGGCCGCGGCCGGGCGATCCACCGATCGCCAGTCCACGAGCTCGCCGAGGAGTACGAGATCCCGATCCTCACACCGCAGCGACCGCGCGAGCCGGAGTTCCAACAGGCGCTCGCCGACCTCGCGCCCGACTGCTGCCCGGTCGTCGCGTACGGCGCCCTCATCCCGAAGGCGTTGCTCGACCTGCCACGCCACGGCTGGGTCAACCTGCACTTCTCGCTGCTCCCGGCGTGGCGAGGCGCCGCGCCGGTCCAGCACGCGATCCTGCACGGCGACCCGGTGACGGGGGCGACGACGTTCGTCCTCGACGAGGGGCTCGACACCGGTCCGATCCTCGGCGTCGTCACCGAGCCGGTGCGGCCGCGTGACTCGTCGGGCGCGCTCCTCGACCGGCTCGCCGAGTCCGGCGCGCGGCTCCTCGTCGCGACCCTCGACGGGCTCGAGGACGGCGAGCTCCGCGCGGTCCCGCAACCCGCCGAGGGCGTCTCCCTCGCGCCGAAGCTCACGCCCGACGACGTCCGCGTCGACTGGACCGCGCCCGCCGTGCAGGTGGATCGGCTGGTCCGCGCTGCGACGCCCGCGCCGGGCGGGTGGACGACGTTCGACCGAGCGCGGGTGAAGCTCGGGCCGGTCACGCCGACCGACGACGAGCCGATGCCGCCTGGCACCATCGCCGGGACGCGCGTCGGTACCGGCACGAGGCCCGTCGAGCTCGGTGACGTACAGCCCGAGGGCAAGCGGGTGATGCGCGCGCGCGATTGGCTCAACGGTCTCCGGGTCACCGACGGCATGTTCGAGTGAGAGACGGTCGGGCGGTCGCGTACGAACTCCTGCGCGCGGTCGACGAGCGCGACGCGTACGCCAACCTCCTCCTCCCGACGCTCGTCCAGGGACTCGACGCGCGGGAGCGGGCGTTCGCCACCGAGCTCGGCTACGGCACCCTGCGCGCGCTCGGGACTCTCGACCACGTCCTCGGTCTCTGCTCGTCGCGTCCGGTCGCGGACATCGACCCGCCGGTTCGCGACGTGCTACGACTCGGCGCGTACCAGCTGCTGCGCACCAGGGTCGCCGCCCACGCCGCCGTCTCGACGTCGGTCGACCTCGCCCGCCGGGTGGCCGGTCCGGGCGCCGCGAAGTTCGTCAACGCCGTCCTCCGCCGGGTCGCCGAACGCGACGGCGACCTCGGTCTCCCGGGCGACACACTCGACCGGCTCGCGATCGAGACGGCCCACCCGCGGTGGATCGTCGAGGCGTTCCGCGACGCCCTCGGCGGCGACCTGGCCGAGACCCGCGCGGCCCTGGTGGCCGACGACGAACGCCCCGAGGTCCACCTCGTCGCGCGGCCTGGCCGTATCGCCCGCGACGGCCTGCTCGCGTCTTGCCGTGCCGCGGGGCTGGACGCCGACCCCGGGACGCTCAGCCCGTACGCCGTCCGCCTCCACGGCGGCGACCCTGGCGACGTCCCGGCGGTCAGGGACGGTTCGGCCGCCGTCCAGGACGAGGGCAGTCAGTACGCCGGGCTCGCCCTGAGCCGCCTCCTCGGGCCCGGCCGGCACGATGTCCTCGACCTCTGCGCCGGCCCGGGCGGCAAGGCCGCGCTGCTGGCCGGAACGCTCGACGGCCGCCTCGTCGCGAACGAGCTGCACGAGCACCGCGCCCGCCTCTTCAGGGACACGCTCCGGGCCGCCCGCGGCGGGTCGAGCGTCGTCGTGACGGGCGACGGGCGGCGCGGCCCGTGGCGCCCGGAGACGTTCGACGGGGTGCTCCTCGACGCACCGTGCACCGGGTTGGGGGCGCTCCGCCGCCGGCCGGAGGCGCGCTGGCGCCGGGGGCCGGAAGACGTCGGGCCCCTCGGGGCGTTGCAACGAGAGCTGCTGGCGGCGGCCGTCCAGGCGGTCCGTCCAGGCGGCTACATCGTGTACGTCGTCTGCTCGCCGCACCTGGCCGAGACCCGGGACGTGGTGGGGACCGCAAGCGGTGTCGAGGTGGTGAGCGTGGAGCAGCTCTGGCCGCATCGAAACGAAACGGACGCGATGTACGTTTCGGGTCTACGGCGGATGCTGCGCGATCGTCGCTAGACTCCGCGTGACCTTATCGACTACGGGGCTGGACGCCGGGAGCACTGCTTGCCCACACAGCTCGCGCCGAGCATCCTCTCGGCCGATTTCGCGCGCCTTGCCGACGAGGCCGCGCGGGTGGCGGGCGTCGCCGACCTGCTCCACGTCGACGTGATGGACAACCACTTCGTCCCGAACCTCACCCTGGGCCCGCCGGTCGTCGAGGCGCTGCACCGCGCGACTCCGCTCCCGCTCGACGTCCACCTGATGATCGAGGACCCCGACCGCTGGGCGCCCGAGTACGTCGGCTACGGCGCGAGCCTCGTGACGTTCCACGTCGAAGCGGCGGCGAACCCGGTCGAGACCGCACGGGCGATCAGGTCGAACGGCGCCAAGGCGGGCTTGGCAGTCAAGCCGGGTACGCCGCTCGCGCCGTATCTCGATCTGTTGCCCGAGTTCGATCTGGTGCTCGTGATGACCGTCGAGCCGGGCTTCGGGGGCCAGCGCTTCATCAGCGAGATGCTGCCGAAGGTGCGCGAAGCGCGGCGCGCGATCGCCGGGCGCGACCTGTCCATGTGGCTCGAGGTCGACGGCGGCATCGACGCCGACACGGCGGCGCAGTGCGCGGAGGCCGGGGCCGACGTGTTCGTCGCCGGGTCCGCGGTGTTCGACGCGGACGACCCGGCGGCGGCCGCCGCCGCCATCAAGTCCGCGGCCGACCGCGCCAGAGCGGCGGCGTGATGGCTACCGTCCTGGTCGTCGACGACGACACCGACATCGCGCGGTTCATCGAGATCAACCTGCGGCTCGAAGGCTTCGACGTCCGCGTCGCGCACGACGGCGAGCAGGCCGAGCAGTCGATCGACGAGGAGACGCCGGACCTCGTCCTGCTCGACGTGATGATGCCGAAGGTCGATGGCGTCGAGCTGTGCCGGCGGCTGCGCGCCAATCCCGCGACCGCGAACCTGCCCGTCATCATGCTCACCGCGAAGAGCCTCTCCGCAGACAAGGTCGTCGGGCTCACCGCGGGCGCGGACGACTACATCATCAAGCCGTTCGACACGTTGGAGCTCGTCGCGCGGGTGCGGTCGACGCTGCGCCGCAACGCGGAGATGCGCGCGGTCTCGCCGCTGACCGGGCTGCCGGGCAACCACCGGATCGAGGAGGAGCTGACCGAACGCGTCGCCAAGGCCGCGCCGTTCGCCGTCCTCTACCTCGACCTCGACAACTTCAAGGCGTTCAACGACTGCTACGGCTTCCTGCGCGGCGACGAGGTCATCACACTGCTCGCCACGGCCGCGCGGCGCGCGGTCATGGAGGCGGGCGAGCCGGCGCCGTTCCTCGGGCACATCGGCGGCGACGACTTCGTCGTCGTCTGCCTGCCGGAGCAGGCCGAGGCCGTGGCGAAGCGGGTCGTCGACGTGTTCGACTCGTCGGCGCCACGGCTGCACGACCCGGAGGACGTCCAGCGCAGCTACCTCGAGGTCACCGACCGGCAGGGGACCGCGCGCCGGTTCCCGCTCGTGTCGGTGTCCATCGGCATCGCGATGTCGGGCAACCGGATGTTCGCCGACAAGCGCGAGGTCGTCGACGTGGCGACCGAGATGAAGAAGGTCGCGAAGACGAGCGTCGGCTCGTCGATCGCGATCGACCGCCGCGGTACGCCGAAGACCGACTGACCGGGCCCGCCGCGGGCGCTACTGGTGAGTAGCGGCGCCGCCGTTCACCAGTCGCCGCGTGGCCGTTGCCGCTACTCACCAGTAGCCGCCGCGGTGCGGCGCGGTGCTACTAGAACGCCGTTCGACCGCGTTACGGCGGCGTGGGACACTGTGTCCGCACGCGCGCTCCGGGGTCGGTGCAACTCCGAACCGGCGGTGACAGTCCGCGACCCGACCGCACCCAGCGGCCGGTGGACCCGGTGGAACTCCGGGACCGACGGTAAAAGTCCGGATGAGAGGCAGCGCGCGGGCGCGCAGTGGCGCGCGCCCGCACCTCCCCGAGGCGTTCCGGCCGGAGGAGGTGGCAGTGGCGAACGACACCGAGGTCGCGGCGATGCGCCGCGCCCTCGCGCTGGCCTCCTCGGCACTCGGCCGGACCTCGCCCAACCCCGTCGTCGGCTGCGTCCTGCTCGCGCCCGGCGGCGCCGTGCTCGCCGAGGGCTGCCACGTCTGGGCGGACGTCGACCACGCCGAGCTCGTCGCGCTGAAGGCCGCCGGCGAAGCCGCACGCGGCGCCACCGCCGTCGTCACGCTGGAGCCCTGCTCCGGCTACGGCCGCACCGGACCGTGTGTCGACGCGCTGCTCGCCGCGGGCGTGACCCGCGTCGTCTACGCCGTCGCCGACCCCAACCCCGGCCAGGCCGGCGGTGCCGACCGGCTGCGCGCCGCGGGCGTCGACGTCGAGGGTGGCGTCCTCGGCGACGAGGCCGCGCGCGGCAACGAGGCGTGGCTTGGCGCGCTGCGGCTGGGCCGGCCGTTCGTGACGTGGAAGTACGCCGCGTCGCTCGACGGCCGGACGAGCGCCGCCGACGGGTCGTCGCGGTGGATCACCGGGCCTGAGTCGCGCGCGGACGTGCACGTCCTGCGGTCGCAGGTCGACGCGATTGCCGTCGGCATCAGCACGGTGCTTGCCGACGACCCGCATCTCACCGTCCGCGACGGCGACGCGCTCGCGCCGCGCCAGCGGTTGCGGATCGTCGTCGACGCGACGGCGCGGACGCCGCTGACCGCGCGGATCCTCGACGGCGTCGCGCCGACGCTGGTCGCGACGACCGGTGCGGCGCCGATCGAACGGATCGAGGCGCTGCGGGACGCGAAGGCCGACGTCGTCGTCCTCCCGGCGGCGGCCGACGGGCACACCGACGTCCGCGCGTTGCTCGCACACCTGCACGAACGCCGCGCCGTCCATCTCCTGGTCGAGGGCGGGCCGAAGCTCGCGGGCTCGCTGGTCGACGCGCGGCTCGTCGACCGCGTCGTCGGCTACGTCGCGCCGTGCGCGATCGGCTCGGGCCGGCCCGTTCTCGACAACGCCGGCGCGCCCACCATCGACGCGGCCTGGCGGCTGCGGCTCGACGACGTGACGCGCTTCGGCGACGACGTACGGATGACCTGGAGGCCCCAGTGCCCCGTCCAGTAGCGTCCGCCTTGCTGCGCGGCGCTCGCGACGGGCGACGCCACTGGACGGGGCACTACTAGCCATGTTCACCGGCATCGTCGAGGAGCTCGGCACCGTCGTCGCCGTCGCCGACGGGCGGCTGACCGTGCGCGGGCCGCTCGTCACCAGTGACGCGGAGTACGGCGCGAGCATCGCGGTCAACGGCTGCTGCCTCACCGTCACCGACCTCGAGGGCGAGACGTTCACCGCCGACGTCATGGCGGAGACGTTCAAGCGGACCAGCCTCGGCGCGCTGACGCCCGGGGACCGGGTGAACCTCGAACGCCCCGTCCGCGCCGACGGCCGGCTCGGCGGTCACGTCGTCCAGGGCCACGTCGACGCGACCGGCACCGTCGAGGAGCACACGCCCGACGGCGTGGTCCGCGTGACGATCCCCGCGGGCCTCGCGCGCTACGTCGTGGCGAAGGGCTCGATCGCCGTCGACGGCGTGAGCCTGACCGTCGTCGACGCGGGTGACACGACGTTCACCGTCAGTCTCATCCCCGCGACGCTGGCGCTGACCACGCTGGGCCGCAAGGGTCCTGGCGATCCCGTCAACATCGAGGTGGACGTGCTCGCGAAACATGTCGAACGGCTGCTCACCCCGGGTGGGCGGGAGGGTGCGTCATGACCGAGTTCGACCCGATCGAGCGCGCGATCGCCGACATCGCCGCGGGCAAGGGGGTGGTCGTCGTCGACGACGCCGACCGCGAGAACGAGGGCGACCTCATCTTCGCGGCCGAGATGGCGACACCCGACCTGGTGTCGTTCATGGTGCGGTACACCTCGGGATACATCTGCGTGCCGATGACCGAGGCCGACTGCGACCGGCTCGACCTGCCGCCCGCGTACCCGGTCAACCAGGACAAGCGCGGGACGGCGTACACCGTCTCGGTCGACGCGCGCGAGGGCGTCTCGACCGGCATCTCCGCGATCGACCGGGCGCGCACGATGCGCCTGCTCTCCGACGCGCACGCGCACGCCACCGACTTCACCCGGCCCGGGCACGTCGTGCCGTTGCGGTCCAAGGAGGGCGGCGTACTACGCCGTCCCGGCCACACCGAGGCCGCTGTCGACCTCGCGCGGCTGGCCGGGCTACGACCCGCGGGCGTGCTCTGCGAGATCGTGTCGCAGCAGAACGACGGCGACATGGCGCGACTCGACGAGCTGCGCGCGTTCGCCGACGAGCACGGCCTCGCGCTCGTGTCCATCGCCGACCTCATCGCGCACCGCCGCCGGTTCGAGAAGCAGGTCGAGGCCGTCGCCGAGGCGCGCATCCCGACGCGGCACGGCGAGTTCCGGGCGTTCGGGTACCGCTCGACGTTCGACGGCGTCGAGCACGTCGCGCTCGTCCGTGGCGAGATCGGCGACGGGGATCGCGTCCTCGTCCGGGTGCACTCGGAGTGTCTGACGGGCGATGTGTTCGGCTCGACCCGGTGCGACTGCGGCACCCAGCTCGACGCGGCTCTCGAGGCCGTCGCCGCGGAGGGGCGCGGTGTCGTCCTGTACGTCCGCGGCCACGAGGGTCGCGGCGTCGGCCTGATGCACAAGCTGCAGGCGTACCAGCTCCAGGACGCCGGCGCCGACACCGTCGACGCGAACCTCAAGCTCGGCCTGCCCGCCGACGCGCGGGACTACGGCACCGGCGCGCAGATCCTCGTCGACCTCGGCATCCGTACCATGCGGCTGCTCACCAACAACCCCGGCAAGCGCGCGGGTCTCGAGGGCTACGGCCTGGAGATCGTCGAACGCGTCCCGCTCAAGACGACGCCCACGCCCGACAACATCGCGTACCTCCGGACGAAGCAGGACCGGCTCGGCCACATCCTCGACCTGCCGGGCGCGCTCGACGAGCCGACCGAGGCGAGCGCCGACCCGATGCCCGGCACCGCGCAGTGAGCGGCACGGGGATGCCCGACGAGTGGCCGATCGACGCGCGCGGGCGTCGGATCGCGATCGTCGCGACTCGGTGGCACACCACGATCACCGACGCGTTGCTCGCGTCGGCCGTCGACGCCGCGCAGGACTCCGGCCTGTCGCTCGACGACGACGTCGAGCAGGCCCGGGTGCCGGGCGCGTTCGAGCTGCCGGTCGTCGCCGACGTCATCGCGCGGTCCCGCCGGGTCGACGGGATCGTCTGCCTCGGTGTCGTCATCCGGGGCGGCACGCCGCACTTCGATTACGTGTGCCGCGCCGTCACCGACGGCTGCCTTCGTGTCTCGCTCGACCACGGCATCCCCGTAGGGTTCGGGGTGCTGACCGTCGACGACGAGCAGCAGGCGCTCGATCGCGTCGACAAGGGTCGCGAGGCCGTCCGCGCGGTGCTCGAGACGCTGACGGTGCTGGACGACGTACGCGGAAGGTCGTAATGCTCAACCTGGTCTTGCCCAAGGGGTCGCTCGAAGCAGCCACGCTCGCGCTGTTCGAGGCGGCCGACCTCGCCGTGCACCGCGGCTCCGACCGCGACTACCGCGCGTCGATCGACGACCCGCGGATCGAGCGCGTCATGTTCCTGCGGCCGCAGGAGATCCCCGAGTACGTCGAGCAGGGGCTGTTCGACCTCGGCATCACCGGCCGCGACTGGATCACCGAGACCGACAGCGACGTCGTCTCCGTCACCGAGCTGCAGTACTCCAAGGCGACGAGCAACCCGGTGAAGATCGTGCTCGCCGTGCCGAAGGAGCACCCGGCCTCGACGGGCGCGGAGCTGCCGAACGGCGTCCGCGTCTCGACCGAGTTCCCCGAGCTCACCCGACGGTTCTTCGCGAAGGCCGGTGTCGACGCGGTCATCGTGCCGTCGTATGGCGCCACCGAGGCGAAGGTCCCCGACATCGTCGACGCGATCGTCGACCTCACCGAGACCGGTACGTCGCTGCGCAAGCACGGCCTCAAGGTCATCGAGACGCTGCTCGTCTCGCGTACCGAGCTCATCACGAACGCCGCGACGCACGGCGACCCGGTGAAGCGCGCCGCGATCGAGGACATCGCGACGTTGCTGCTCGGCGCGATCAACGCGCGCGGCAAGGTGCTGCTCAAGCTCAACGTCCCGGACGACGCGCTCTCGGCCGTGCTCGCGGTCCTGCCCGCGATGACGTCGCCGACCGTCACGGCGCTCGCGACAGGTGGCTTCCACGCGGTCGAGACCGTCGTCGCGAAGCTCGGCGTCAACACCCTCATCCCTGCGCTCAAGACGGCGGGCGCGCGCGACATCCTCGAGCTGCCGATCGCCAAGATCGTGGAGTGAGGGACGACGCGCGACGGCTCTCGCTCCTCGCGGTGGTCGCGGGCGCGACGCTGTCCGGCCAGGCCCGGGTCAACGGTGCCCTCCGCGAACGTCTCGGCTCCGCGCTCGTTGCCGCGTTGGTGTCGTTCTTCGCGGGCACGGTCGCGCTGGTGGCGGCCGCCGTCGTCGCGCGTCGCGCCCGGGCCGCCCGCCGGCTGTCGAGCGGGACCCGCTGGTGGTGGTGGCTCGGCGGCCTCGCGGGCGCGCTGCTCGTCGCGTCGTCGGCGGCGGCCGTACCCGAGGTCGGCGTCGCGCTGACGTCGGTCGCGATCGTCGCCGGCTCGACGACCGGCGGGCTCGTCGTCGACCGAGCGGGACTCTCGCCGCGCGGGCACCAGCCGTTGTCGAAGCCGCGGGTCGCCGGGTCGGCGCTCGCGGTTACCGGCTTGCTCGTCGGCACCGTCGGGCGGCACGGTCACGTACGGCCGCTGCTGCTCGTCGTCGTCGGCGCGGCGGGCTTCGCGTCGGCGCTGCAGCAGGCCGCGAACGGTCAGCTGCAGCGCGCGTCCGGCGACACGCTGGTTGCCGCGTCGGTGTCCTTCGTCGTCGGGACGCTGGCGCTCGCGTTCGCCGTCCTGGTCGTCGGCCTCGCGGGCGGGCTGCCGGCGCTGCACTGGCCCGGGCAGCCCGGGCTCTACCTCGGCGGGCTCGGCGGCGCGGCGTACATCGCGCTCGGCGCGTACACCGTGCCGCGCTTCGGCGTGCTGCGGTTGACCCTCGGCGTCGTCGCGGGACAACTGGTCGGTGGGGTGCTGCTCGACGCGTTCGTCCCGACCGCGACCGGACTCTCGGCCGCGTCGGTCGTCGCGGCGCTGTTCACTCTCGCGGCGGTCGTGGTCGCCAGCCGCTAGTGTCGCGGACGACACGCGGCCCGGCGGGCCCGTCAACAGGGGAGTAGTCATGAGGCTGGCATCGACCATCACCGGGCTCGCAGTCGTCGCGCTCGCCGGCACGTTCGCCGCGACGAGCAGCGCCGTCCCGCCACCGGGCGGCCCCGTCGGTCGCAGATGCGCGTTCAACTCGACCACCGACCTCACCCGCGAGCCCGGCTGGCAGACCGGCGACATCAACGCCGGTCCGCTCGTCACCGGGGAACCCGGCACCCTCATCTGTTCGATCCACGTCAACAACGGCCGTCACGACGCCCCTGGATCGGCCACCGAGTCGGTACGCGACACCGCTGGGGTCGTCGTCATGGCGCCGCGGCCGTTGAACTACCAGGCCACCGCTGCGGACGACGTCGTGATGTGCTCGGCCTGGGACCCGGACGGCGGCCCGACGCTGTACTGGGTGAGCCAGGACTTCCCCAGAACGGGCTACTGGACCACCGACCCGGCCTCGGCGTGCTACGAGTTCTCCTGGGAGGCCGAGGATCCCTTCTGCCCTGTCTGGCTGGCCGTCGACCAGCGTCTCGGCACGAACGTCGCGGAGATCTGGCAGGACTGCGAGGGCTACGAGCCGATCATCTAGCGTCGAGGTCGTGGGTCAGGCCGTACGCCGCGTTCACCAGCGCGACGTGGCTGAACGCCTGCGGGAAGTTGCCGAGCATCCGCCCGGCCCGCGGATCGTGCTCCTCGGCGAGCAGGCCGACGTCGTTGCGTAGCGACAGCAGGCGCTCGAACAACGCCACCGCCTCGTCGTGCCGTCCGAGCATCGCCAGGTTGTCGACCAACCAGAACGAGCACGCGAGGAACGCACCTTCCCCCGGCGGCAGCCCGTCGACGTCCGGGTTGTCGTCGAGGTAGCGGCAGACCAGCCCCTCGGCCATCAGGTCCGCCATCACCGCGTCGACCGTGCCGACGATCCGCGGGTCGGTCACCGGCAGGAACCCGACGAGCGGCAGCATCAGCAACGCCGCGTCGATCCGATCCGAGCCGTAGTACTGGACGAACGACCCGCGCTCCGCCGAGTACCCGCGCAGGCAGACCTCGGCATGGATCTCGTCGCGGATGGCGCGCCACGTCTCGACCGGGCCCTCGCGGCCGTACGACTCGACCGCCGCGATCGCCCGGTCGAACGCGACCCAGGCCATCACCTTCGAATGGGTGAAGTGCCGCCGCGGCCCGCGGACCTCCCAGATGCCCTCGTCCGGCTCGCGCCACGCGTCGGCGAGGAACGCCATCAGCGCGAGCTGGAAGTCCCAGGCCGCGCCGTCGCTGTGGAGACCCGCCCGCCGCGTCTGGTGCAGCGCGTCCATGACCTCGCCGAACACGTCGAGCTGGAACTGCTCGACGGCCGCGTTGCCGATCCGCACGGGCCGCGATCCCTCGTAGCCCGCGAGCCAGTCGGCCTCCCACTCGGGGAGACGGCGCTCGCCGGCCGGGCCGTACAGCACCTGCATCTCGGCGGGGATACCCGCGACCGCGCGCAGCAGCCAGTCGCGCCAGGCCGCCGCTTCGTCGGTGTAACCAGCGATGAGCAACGACTGCAGGGTGAACGTCGCGTCGCGCACCCAGCAGTAGCGGTAGTCCCAGTTGCGCACGCCGCCGACGAACTCCGGCAACGACGTCGTCGGTGCGGCGACGATGCCGCCGGTCGGCTGGTACGTCAGCGCCTTCAACGTCAGCAACGACCGGTGGACCGCGTCGCCCCACCGGCCGTCGTAACCGGACCGCGCGGACCACGTACGCCAGTAGCTCTCGGTCTCGGCGAGCGCCGCCTCCGGGTCGACAACCGCAGGAACCGGGTGGTGCGAGAAGTCCCAGAGCAGCGTGAACGGCACCCGCTCGCCCTCGGCGACGGTGAACTCCGCGACGGTCGTCAGGTCTTCACCGCGCGTCGGCACGGGCGTGCTCAGGTAGAGCGCGTCGGGTCCCGCGACGAACGCGTGCAGGCCGTTGTCGAGCTGCCGTGCCCACGGCACCGTGCGGCCGTACTCGAAGCGGACCACGAGGTCCATCCGCATCGGTACGCTGCCGCGGACGCCCTCGACGATCCGCACGATGTCCGCGTGCTCGTCGGGCACGGGCCGTACCGGCATGAAGTCGACGAGCCGTACGGTGCCCTCGGCCGTGTCGAGCTCCGTCTCCAGCACGAGCGTGTCGTCGCGGTAGCGGCGGCGCGACGCGACGATCGGGGCGGCGGGGCGGAGCGACCAGTAGCCGTTCGACTCGTCGCCGAGCAGCCGGGCGAAGCAGGCCGAGGAGTCGAACCGCGGGACGCAGAGCCAGTCGACCGAGCCGCCGCACGAGACGAGGGCGGCGGTCATCGTGTCGCCGAGGACCGCGTAGTCCTCGATCCGGCTCACGAGTGCCCCATCCGGCAACGTTCGCCCCGCTGCGCGCCGCTCGCGACGGCCGGCGTTACCGGATGGGGCACTAGACGGAACCCGTGTACCGCTCGCCCGGGCCCTGACCGGGCGCGTCGGGGTGGGTGGACGCCTCGCGGAACGCGAGCTGCAGCGACCGCAACCCGTCCTTCACCGGCGCCGCGTGGAACGACAGGGACGCGCCCGCGCCGTCGACCAGACCGGCGAGCGCCTCGATGAGCCGTCGCGCCTCGTCGAGGTCGAGGTGCTCGGCGCCGCCCTCGGCGAGTCCGAGCTTCACCGCCGCCGCACTCATGAGGTTGACCGCGCAGGCGGTGACGACCTCGATCGCCGGAACCTCGGCGAGGTCGCGGGTCAGCGAGGCGAGCGCCTCGTCGGGCGAGTCGGGAACGGACATCGCCTGCTACTCTGTCACGTCGACCGGCACGTCCCTTCGTGGGGCGCGCTCGCAAGCGGGAGCCCCGCTCCCCACCCACCGGCCCTCGGGTACGGCGGGTCTTCGGTCCGGTGGTGCCGCACGTAGGCACCGCCTCCGCGGCGTTCGCCGCGCCGAAGCGGGGCCCTCGGGTCAGTCCTGACACCGTGTACGAGGAGGCCCCATCAGCGTCGAACCACGGATCAACGACCGGATCCGCATTCCCGAAGTCCGCCTCGTCGGCGCCGAGGGCGAGCAGATCGGCATCGTGTCGATCGGCGAAGCCATGCGTCTCGCGCAGGAGCAGGACCTCGACCTCGTCGAGGTCGCGCCGATGGCTCGGCCGCCGGTCTGCAAGATCATGGACTACGGGAAGTTCAAGTACGAGGAGGCGCTGCGGGCCAAGGAGGCCCGGAAGAAGCAATCCCTCACGATCATCAAGGAGATCAAGCTCCGGCCGAAGATCGACCCGCACGACTACGGCACCAAGCGCGGCCATGTCGAGCGGTTCCTCAAGGCCGGGGACAAGGTCAAGGTCACGATCATGTTCCGGGGTCGCGAGCAGTCGCGGCCCGAGCTGGGCTACCGGCTCCTCGAACGCCTGGCCACCGACGTCGTCGACCTCGGCGTCGTGGAGTCGGCGCCGAAGCAGGACGGTCGCAACATGATCATGGTCCTGGCGCCGCACAAGAAGCGGGTCCCCGTGGGCTCCATGGAACACGCCGCGGAACACGCCGCCGATCAGGCCCCCGAGGCCGCACAGGGAGAGACGACGTAATGCCCAAGCAGAAGACGCACAGCGGCGCCTCGAAGCGCTTCAAGATCACCGGGTCGGGCAAGGTGCTGTTCCAGCGCGCCGGCAAGCGGCACCTGCTGGAGCGGAAGCCCAGCAAGCTGACCCGTCGCCTCACCGGACTGGAAGAGCTCTCGAAGCCCGACGCGAAGACGGCTCGCAAGCTCCTCGGCAAGTAGCCGTCTCCTCTCACCGAAAGGGTCCTTCCCGTGGCACGCGTGAAGCGGGCTGTCAACGCCCA
>CBQZLL010000032.1:0-16479 GCA_967749945.1 uncultured Frankiaceae bacterium | reverse complement strand
GATCCGCGGCTCGCGGCGTTCGTCAAGGCGTACGCCGGCGGCGGCCAGGGCGGCGAGCCGGGCACCCGGTGCGACAACGGCGCGACCCTCGACCAGATCGCCACGATCAACGCGCAGGCGAGCGCGACCCCGTCCGCTACGCCATAGTTCGCGTACATTTCACCGATCCGCGAGGTTTGCCGAGTATCACCGCCGGGTAATGCCCGCGGACCACCATGGCGCGCCCCCGCCCAGGGGTGGCGCCTCCTACGCATGGGAGGAACACTTATGTCCGCCGTACGTTCGCGAGTTGCCGCGGCTGGCGCCCTCGCTCTGGCCCTGTCCGCCGGCTACCTCGCGCAGGGAACGTTCGCTGCGGGAGGCACCCCCGCCAACAAGGTCGCGGCCTCCGGGTCGACGCTCGAGATCATCGGCGCCAACAACAAGGTCGCTCTCCTCACCGAGACCGTGAAGATCAACAACCCGACCGACCTCATCATCTCGGCCACCGCCGAGTGCTCGATCATCACCCAGGTCAAGACGCAGAACGGCACCGCCGAGGCGCTCGGCCGGGTCAAGATGTGGGTCGAGATCGACGGCAAGCCGGTGCCCGTGTCGGCCGACGACGTGGCGGGCGCGCTGCCCGGTGACCCCACCCACAAGCCCGGCCAGGTCGTGTTCTGCAACCGGGATCACCAGCAGGAGAGCAAGCTCAACGACATGGACGACGACCAGAACGACGGCTACTTCACCCGGACGTACCTCGACACCCGTGAGGCCAACGGCTTCAACTGGATGGCGCTGAACGTCGGCACCAACTACCCGGGTACGGAGAACAACACCCACGAGGTCGTCCTGTGGGCCGAGTTCCTGACCGCGACGAGCACGTCCGGCAGCACTACCCAGGTCCCCAACACGGCGATGGCGAAGGCGGCGGTCGGCAACCGCACGCTCGTCCTCGAGCCGGTCAAGGCCGCGAACGGCGAGACGGTGACGATCAACTAGCACGCACCGACAGGGCCGGGCACATCATGTGTCCGGCCCTGTCGCGTGTCCTGGCCTACTCGCCGTACCCGCCGTCGTTGTCCGGGGACGACGCCGCGGGCGAGGCGGTGCCGGTCGTCACGGTGTCACCGGCGTTCGCGAACAGCGCGCCCTGCATCCCCGAGCCCTGGTGGAACCGGCAGAAGAACGCCAGCGCGCCGGACGCGGGCATCGGCACGGTGATGTCCTTGTTCGCACCTGGGTCGAGGGTCTCGTCGATGCCGAGCGAGGGAATCGTGAACGTGTGCTGGACCGCGCCCTCGTTGGACAGCTCCAGCTTGACCTTCGAGCCGGACGCGGTCTTGATGAACGTCGGCGAGAAGTAGAAGTTGTCGACCTCCACCACAGTCTCGGCCTGGCCGGCGAGATCCTTGGTGCCGTGGTCGTTGACCGTGCCGGAGAGCGTGACGGGAGGCGCCGACGTGCTCGAGGTCGAGGGGCTCGACTTGTCGTTCCCGCAGGCGACGGCGGCCAGGCAGAGCAACGTGGCGGCGGCGATGGAGCGCATGCGGTGACCTCCGTATGTCGTTTCGTGGTGGTACGGCTGCGCGGCCCCGGGGGATTGGCAATCCAGTGACCCCACCACTGCGTACCACGGATGTGGGGCCGAGCGACGAGAGCCTGCTCGCGGGCGTCGCGACCGGCGACCCGGACGCCGCGACGGCGCTCGTACGCCGGTACCAGCGGCGCGTGTTCGGCCTCGCCCGCGCGGTGCTCGGCGACGCGAGCGCGGCGGAGGACGTGGCCCAGGAGGCGTTCGTGCGGATGTGGCGGCACGCGGAGGCGTTCGACCCCCGCCGCGCCTCGGTCGCGACCTGGCTGCTGACCATCACCCGCAACCTTGCCATCGACGCGCTCCGGCTGCGCCGCGCCGAGCCGACGGACCCCGCCGTGCTCGTCGCGCTGCAGGTCCCGTCGGACGACGCGGGTCCGGCCGACGCGGCGGTGCTCGACGACGACGTACAGCGACTGCACGCGGCGCTGCGGGCGTTGCCCGTCGAGCAGCGGCGGGCGCTGGTACGCGCCGCGTTCCTCGGACAAACGGCGCAGGAGATCGGGACGTACGAGGCAATTCCGCTCGGCACCGCGAAGACCCGCATCCGTACCGCGATGCTCAAGCTGCGCGACGCGCTCGCCTCGGAAGGGACGCCGTCGTGACGTGCGCCGAGGTTCGCGAGCACGCGGCCGAGCTCGTACTCGGCACGCTCGACGGCGAGACGCGCGCGCTCGTCGTCGGCCACCTCGCGTCGTGCGCGTCCTGCCGGGCCGAGGTCGCCGACCTGACGCGGGTCACCGACGCGCTCTGGCTCACCGCGCCCGAGGCCGAGCCGCCCGCGGGGTTCGAGTCCCGGGTGCTGCGCGCGGTGCGGCCCCGGCGGCGGTTGTGGTCGCCGCGACTGCTCGCGACGGCTGCCGCGGTGCTCGTGTTCGCGGCCGCGTTCGTCGTCGTCGCGCGCCCGTCCGGCGCTCCGGAGGCGGCGGGCGCGATGCTCGACCGGTCGCGCACGGCGGTCGGGCACGCGGTCGTGCACGGCGGTTCGCCGTCGTACGTCTACGTCACGCTCGACCACTGGGGCGACGGCGGCGACTACGTCGTCGAGGTCATCCGGAAGGACGGCTCGCACGTCGTCGTCACGCCGATCCACCTCACGGGTGGCCGGGGGTCGGCGGGCGGGCCGTTGCCGGTCGCGTTCGGCGACGTCAAGGCGGTCTGGGTGACCGACCGCGCGCACACGGAGTGGTGCGCGTTCAAGGTCTAGCGTCCGCTGTCGTGACGACCGATCTGCTCGCGGCCGTATACCGCGGTGACGACGTCGCGCGCGACGCGATCCTGGCCGTACGGATGCCTGCCGACGTGTTCGAAGCCGCCGCCGTGGGCGACGTCGCGCGGCTTGCCGCGTTGCTCGACCTCGACTCCGCGCGGGTCGCCGGGTACGCCGAGGACGGGTTCACGCCGCTGCACCTCGCGGCGTTCTTCCGCCGCCCGGACGCCGTACGGCTGCTGCTCAACCGAGGTGCTCCCGTCGGCGCGGTAGCGGGTAACCCGTCGGCCGTACAGCCGCTGCACAGCGCCGTCGCGGGACGCGACCTCGCGTGCGTCCGGCTCCTCGTCGAGGCGGGCGCCGACGTGAACGCGCGGCAGCACGGCGGCTGGACGCCGCTGCACGCGGTCGCGCAGCACGACGACGCCGAGGCGGTCGAGCTGCTCCTCGCGGCCGGTGCCATACCCGCGACCGCGAAGGACGACGGCCGCACGCCGGCCGATCTCGCACGCGCGGCGGGCCATCACACGCTCGCGGAGCGTCTAGGGGGCTGAACTTTTCTGCGAACATGCCTCGCGACCGGCGTCCTGCCCGCAGAATCGATGGAGTCGCGAGGGGGTCTGTTGGCCGAGCACATCACACTGCCGTTCCCCGCCGATCGCTCGGCGGGCGAGCTGCTGCAGTACGACGAGAGCACGGGTCGCTGGCGGCCGTTCGCCCGCGCCCGGGGATCCGTCGTCGTGCCCGCGGACGCGCGGCTGACGTTCGTCGCAGAGCGCCGCCGTACCGCGTCGCTGGAGTTCCTCGACGCGCTGCCGGTCGAGCCTTTCGTACGGATGGGGACGGGTGGGTCGGCGCTGCGCGACGGCGACGCGCGGCGGCTCGCGCGGTTCGCCTGGCTCTCCGAGCTCGACCTCGACGGGAGCGGCGTCGCCGACGACGACGTCGCGGCGTTGCGGCCGCTGGTCAACCTCACCGAGCTGCGGCTCGGCGGAGCCCGGGCCGGCGACGACACGCTCGCCACGCTCGACTTCCCGATGCTGCGCCGCCTCGACCTCGACCACTCGGCCGTCGAGCACGGCATCGTCTACCTCGGCCGATTGCCGCGCCTGGAGATGCTCGACCTCGCGGCGACGTCGGTGAGCGACGGGTCCGTCGCCGCGCTCGCGGAGTTGCCGTTGCTGCACTGGATCGCGCTGTCGTACTGCGGCATCGGCCCCGCGACGCTCGCGACGCTGGGGCGCGTGTCGGGGCTGCGCGAGGTGTTCCTCAACGGTCTCGCCGTCGACGCGGACGTGACGAGCGCGCTCGCGGGGCTCGATGCGCTGCGGCTGCTCGACCTCAGCGGCACGGACGTGACGAGCGCGACGGTCGTACCGCTCTCGCGGGCGGGCGCGCTGGTCAAGCTGCGGCTCTCCGGAACCGATGTCGACGACCTCGCGCTGCCGTGGCTGGAACCGGTGCAGACGCTCGAGTCGGTGTGGCTCGACGACACCGACGTGGGCGACGCGGGGCTCGTGTCGCTCTGCGCGCTGCGGTCGCTGCGCGAGCTCGTCGTCGACGGGACGCGGGTGACCGCGGACGGCATCCGGGCGCTCGGAGCGCTGCCGCTGCTGCGGCGGCTCGACCTGGCGCGGACCGACCTCGGGGACGATGTCGTCGGGGCGTTGCTGTCGTTGCCGGCGCTGGCCGAGGTGGACCTCACGGGGACAGCGCTGACCGACGACGGCCTCGCGCGGCTCGCGCCGAGCCCGACGTTGCGGTCGGTGCGGGTCGCGGGCACAGCGGTGACCCGCCGCGGCGTGCGCGAGCTGCTCGGCGCGGTACCGGACATGAGCCTGCCCGACCTCGGGCTCGCGCCCGAACCGGAGGCGGTCGCGCAGACGCCGCCGAGCGAGTCGGCGGCGTCTGAGCGTTCGGTCCCTTAGACGGTCTCGGACTCCAACGGCAACGGCTCCCTTCAGGCGACGGCACCGGCGCGCGCGCGATGCGGCCGGGGTACGAGGGCGACCTCACGGTCGTGGCGGGTGGCCGGGCAGCCGCCGCAACTGTTGAGCAACGTGGTGAGCTCAGGGCCGTAGCAGCGCGCGAGCACACCGACGTGGTCACCGAGCTCGTGCAGCCAGGCGTGCATACGGAGTTCGCGCAGGCGTTGCGAACCGCCCGCGCGAACCGTGCCGATGAGCCGGGCGAACGCGGCGTCGACGGTCGCGACCGCAGTCTCGACGGCGTTCGCGTCGGCGTCGGCGTCCGCCCGCTCCTCGGGCCAGTCCTGTGTCGTCAGGCCGGTCACGTCGAGGAACGGTGGTGTCAGCGGCAGCGAGTGCCCGGAGGCGTCCGGCGGGAAGGCGAAGATGTGGCCCGCGAACGCCTCGCAGTCGTCGCGGGTGACGCGGACGACGTCGTCGAGACGGCCGGCTCCGCCGACCAGGAGCATGACGTCGCGCCGGACGCCGCGCTCCGATTCCAGGAGGTCGAGGGCGAGCGCGAACCACGCGTCGAGCTCGCGGAGGTGGGTGCAGGTGCTCTCGGTCATGGCCAGGTCATCGGGTCGTGGCGATGGCAGTGTTCACCCTCGAACGAGGGAGCCCGACCGGGTCAGCCGCTTCGCGCCAGTCGTACTCGGCCGGGTGGGCTAACCGGCGTTGCTGCCTGTCGCGAGCAGGCGGGAGAGTGTCGGGGCGTCGACGTTGCCGCCGCTCGCGATGAGCACGACGTGGGCGCCGCGCGGCGGCGTGAGGGCGCCACTGGTGATCGCGGCAAGGCCGACCGCACCGCCTGCTTCGACGGCGAGCTTGGTGCGCTGGAGGAACAGCGGCAGCGCCGCGACGATGGCGTCGTCGGACACCCGCACGACTGCGTCGACGTACTCGCGGATCAGGGCGAGGGGATGTGCGCCGGTGAACGGTGCCGTGAGCGCGTCGGCGACGCTCGCCGGCTTGATGGTGACCGGCTCGCCGGCGGCGAGCCCCTGGCTCACGGCGTCGGCGTGCTCCGGCTCGACGCCGTAGACGGAAGCGCTGGGCCGCAACGACTTCACCGCCGTCGCCACGCCCGCGAGCAGCCCGCCGCCGCCGGTCGGCACCACGACGACGTCGACGTCCGGAACGTCCTCGACGATCTCCAGACCGACCGTGCCCGCGCCCGCGATGACGGCCGGGTCGTCGAATGGGTGGACGATCCGGCGCCCGGTCCGTTCGCTGATCTCCGTCATCGTGTCGAACAGCGAGCCCTCGGTGAGGACGACCTCGCCGCCGTACGCCTCGGTGGCCGCGATCTTGGCCGGGTTGGCGCGCGCGGGCATCACGACGACCGCGGTGGTGCCGAGCAGCCGCGCGGCGTACGCGAGCGCGGCCGCGTGGTTGCCCGCGGACATCGTGACCAGGCCGCGACCGCGGTCGCTCTCCGGCATGGAGAGGAGCGCATTGACGACGCCGCGTGTCTTGAACGAGCCCGTCCGCTGGAACAGCTCGGCTTTGACGGCGAGCCGGACGCCGAGGTCGGTGCCCAGCGAGGTGACGGTCATCGTCGGCGTGCGGTGGACGTGGCCGCGGATGCGGTCGGCGGCGGCGCGGATGTCCTCGATCGTCATGGGCCCAGCATGCGACACTTGGTGCGTATCCAGACGAAAGGAGCGCTGCCGTGTCCCTGCACGACTACAAGGTCGAGCTGCTCTCCGGTGAGGTCACGTCGTTCGGCGAACACGCCGGACAGGCGGTCCTCGTCGTCAACGTCGCGTCCCGCTGTGGCCTCACGCCGCAGTACGCCGGCCTCGAGGCACTGCACGAGGAGTACGCGGCACGCGGGTTCACCGTCGTGGGCTTCCCGTGCAACCAGTTCAAGGGTCAGGAGCCCGGCACGGCGGAGGAGATCGCGGAGTTCTGCTCGACGACGTATGGCGTGACGTTCCCGCTGTACGCCAAGACCGACGTCAAGGGCGAGGGGCAGCACCCGATCTACGCCGAGCTCACGCGGTTCCCGGTCGCGGACGACCTCGGTCAGGACGTCGTCTGGAACTTCGAGAAGTTCCTCGTCTCGCCCGCCGGCGAGGTCATCGGGCGGTTCCGCCCGCCGGTGCTCCCCGAGGACCCGGCGCTGCGCGCGGCCATCGAGGGGCAGCTCCCGGCGTAGCGCGGCTCTCGCGTCAGTCGCGGGGACCGAGGTCGAGGTCGGGCGGCGCGGTGTCGGGCGTCTTGTACACGAGGTACCCCTTGCCGAAGAAGTCGTGCCAGTGGTTGACCCGCGTGACGAGCGCGTCCCACGCCTCGGCGAACGCGGCGGCGTCCCGCGCGCCGACCGCCTCGCGGACCCGGACATAGTCCGTCTCGAGGAACTCCTCCATCGCCTCGGCGTACTTGGGCCGGACGAACGCGCTCTCGCGCAAGTGCTTGCCGAGCGTGCGGCAGAAGTAGCCCGCGGCCGGCCAGTTGCCCAGCGTGGCGGCGTAGTAGAGCCGGCGCGCGCGTTCGGCGATCTCGGCCATGAGCCGGTCCATGCCCGGCTGGCTGCGCGCGAGCTCGTTGAGTGACAGCAGGCGTTTGCCGTTGTCGACGAACACGTCGTCCGGATTCATGGCCGATCAGCCTAGCCAAGACTGCGTTCCAATGTCATGATGACATTATGGCGATGTCACCGACGACAGCAGCCCTGGTGGCGCCGGTGCCGGTCCGCCCGTCGCTGCTCCGGCAACCCGCGTTCCGGCGACTCTGGGCGGCGCACACCGTCTCGCTGGCCGGTGACCAGGTGACGTTGCTCGCGCTGCCGCTGGTCGCGGTGCTGCGGCTCGGTGCGTCGCCCGCGCAGATGGGCCTGCTCACCGCGATGGGCTGGCTGCCCCACCTGCTGTTCTCCGTGCCGGCCGGGACCTGGATCGACCAGCGTCGGCACCGGCGGCCGATCCTCGTCTTCGCCGACCTGGTCCGGGCGGCGCTGCTCGTCACGGTGCCGGCGGCGGCGTTCGCCGGGCTGCTGACGCTGGGACAGCTCTACGCGGTGGCGTTCGCGAGTGGATGCCTCACGGTGCTGTTCGACGGGTCGGGGATCACGTTCTTCCAGGCGGTCGTCGACCCGGCCGACGTGGCGGACGCGCAAAGCCGCATGAGCACTTCGCGGGCCGCCGCGCAGGTCGCCGGACCGGGAGCGGCGGGCTGGCTGGTCCAAGTCCTCGGCGGGCCCGTCGCGCTCGTCGCGGACGCGGCGTCGTTCGTCGTGTCGGCAGTGCTCCTCCGCGGGATCCGGGTCACCGAGCCGGTCGTCGCCATCGACCCCGAGCCATGGTGGCGCCGGGGCCGGGAGGGCCTGCGGTTCATCGCCGGGCACCGGCTGCTGCGCTACGTCGGCGTCGCCTGCGGCCTGCTCAACTTCTTCGACATGATGCTGCTCGCGGTGCTCGTGCTGTACCTCACGCGCGGGCTCGGACTCGAGCCCGGGATTGTCGGCACCGTGCTCGCGGGCGGTGCCCTCGGCGCCGTCGTCGGCGCGGTCGTCGCGCCGCGGGTCGCGCGGCGGATCGGGCTCGGGCTCACCAACGGGCTCGGCGGCTTCGGCATCTGCATCGCGCCGTTCACGGTCGTGCTCGCCGGGGGGAGCCGGCCGGTCGTCGTCGCGGTGCTGCTCGCGGGGCAGTTCGTCGCGGGCGTCGGTGTGATGCTGTTCGACGTGAACCAGAACGCGGTGCTCATGCTCGTCATCCCGTACCGACTGCGGGGGCGTTCGACCGGCGCGATGCGGCTGCTCGCGTACGGGCCACGGCCGTTGGGCGCGCTCGCCGGCGGGCTGCTCGGCGCCTGGATCGGGCTGCCCGCGACGATCTGGGTCGCGGCGATTGGCGGCGTGAGCGGCGCGCTCGTGACGTGGTGGTCGCCAATCCGGCGGCTCGCCGTCCTGCCGCGGTCGGCGGACGCCGACCCGCTCGCGGCCTGATCGCGACACGCCAGGACCGGGCGTTTCGGAGTTTTGTCACACCCCCGTCGCACAGTAGAGCCATGACAGTGACCCGCTGGTGCAGCGACTGCGCCGCCGACGCGGCGTTCGACCGGCTCGACTGTGCTGGGCGCCCGGAGGACTGCATCGAGCTCGTCTGCGTCCTGTGCGGTGCCGGGGTCGAGCTCGCGCCCTTGCAGGGCGGGTCGGTGGAGCGCGGAGAGGGGGTGATGTCGGCGGCCTAGGAAGGCCTTTCGTCCGTGTCCCTTGGCGCGAGCTCGCGCCAGGCCACGGTCAGCTCGCCGAGGCGCCAGCGCGCGGGGTTGCGCGCGACCCGCCAGCCCTCGGTGAGGAGCGCGGTAGCGGAGTCCGCCCATCGCTGCCGCGCCGGGACGACGCCCGCCCGCAGCCAGGCGCGGTCCCACGCGACGAGGAACGCGTGCACGCGTTCGCCGGGCACGTTGCGGTGGATCAGCGCCTTGGGCAGGCGTTCGGCCAGGTCGCCGGGCCGGTCGAGGTCGTCGACCCGCGCCGCGAACGTCACGGTGCGCGGCGCGGTGCGGTCGAGCGCGACCCAGACGGCGCGGCGGCCGAGCTCGTCGCACGTGCCCTCGACGAGGACGCCGTCGTCGTCGAGTTGTCCGCGCAGCAGCGCACAGGCGTCGGCCGCGGTGGCCTCGTCGTACTGGCGCAGGACGTTCATCGCGCGCACCACGACGGGACGCCGCCCGTTCAGGGGCAGGTTGAAGCCCCCGCGGACGAACGTGACCCGTTCGCGGGCATGAGGCAGCGCGGCCTCGACGCGCTCGCGGACAATCTCGACGCCGACAACGTCGACGTCCGCGCGCGCCTCGGCCAGGCGATCGGCGAGCTCCAGCGTCGTGACCGGATGCCGCCCGTAGCCGAGGTCGACCACGAGCGGATCCGCGGCACGCCGCAGCCGCGCGCCATGCAGGGCTACGAGCCACCGGTCGACGCGGCGCAGCCGGTTCGGGTGCGTGGTGCCCCGGGTCTCGTCGCCCACCGGCCGCCCGCCCGGCGGCAGGTGGGGACGGCGACCCGCGGCGCCGTGCGGCGGTGGGCCGGCCGGGCCAACGGGGTCACTCGCGCGCGTGTCCCCGTCAGGGCGCCGGCTCACCCGCGGCGCGTACCGCGTTCGTTGTCACGCGTCACCCCGGCATCACCTCCCTTCCTGCCTCGCGGCGTACAGCCGGGCCTGCCACGCCGCCGCCGCGTCGAGTGCCTGCCGCACGCCCGTCACGTGTGCCAGGCGGCCTGCCCCGAGCACCCGTGGCACGGCCGCGGTCCGTGGGTACGGGCGGGTGAGGCAGCGCTCGATCGCGGCCGCGACCCACGACGCGGGGAAGCCGCCGAAGCGGTTCTCCGCCGACCCGGGCAACGGCTCGAACCCCTGGGACCGAGGCAGCCACTCGGTCCGGATGGGTCCGGGCAGGATCAGGTGCACCCGTACGCCGCGCCCGCGTACCTCACGACGGAGGCTGTCGGTGAAGCCGTTCACCGCGGACTTGGTCGAGCCGTAGACGGTGAACGGCGGCGTCGGGACATATCCGGCCATGGACGAGACGTTGACGATGTCGCCGCGGCGCGCCGCGAGCATCGAGGGCAGCACGAGCCGGCACAGGTCGATGAGGCCGAGGACGTTGACGGCGTAGAGGTACTCGATGCGTTCCGGCGGCATGGACTCGACGAGGCCCTGCCAGCCGAGCCCGGCGTTGTTGACGAGCGCGTCGACGCGGCCGTGCCGCTCGAGGACGCCCGCGATCAGCGCCGCCCGGTCCGCCGCGACCGCGACGTCGCAGCGCACCGGCTCGAAACCCGGCGCCTGGGCCGCGACCTGGTCGAGCCGGGCGAGGTCGCGCGCCGCGCCCACGACGAGCGCGCCGTGCCGCGCCAGCCGTACCGCGGTGTCGCGGCCGATGCCGGCGCTCGCGCCCGTGAGGACGACGACCTTGCCTCGCACCCGTCTCATGCACGCAACGTGCCATACCGCGCAAGCGCTGTGACCAGGCGCTCGTAATTCTGTGGACGGTTGTACGGAGCTGTGGACAACCGCAGCCAGCCCCGGCTTCGCCATTCGGTGGCGCCGACCTCGACCCGGTCGGCGTCCCACAGCGCGTCGCGACAGGTCAAGGCGGCGTCGTACGTCGGCAGGCGCGCATCGAGCAGCACCATCTGCCGGTGCCGCGCCGGGTTGGCGACCGGCAGGGTCACGCCCGGCACCTCCGAAGCGACGAGAGCCGCGGCCCACCGGGCGAGTGCGGTGCCGTACGTCCGCACTGTGTCCCACCCGAGCGAGCCGAGCAGCTCGATCGCCACGGGTGCCGCGAGCCACGCCGTCGGGTCGTGCGTCCCGCACCAGTCGAACTCCGCGGTGTATCCGTGCCCGGTCCAGTGCGACCGGACGAGCGGGTGTACCGACGACCGCAGGTCGGGCCGGACGTAGAGGACGGCCGCGCCCTTCGGCGCGCAGCACCACTTGTGCAGGTTGCCGGTCCAGTAGTCGGGGTCGAGCGAGCGCAGGTCGACGGGCAGCTGGCCCGGCGCGTGCGCCGCGTCGACGAGGCACGGCACACCGCGCGCCCGGCACTCCGCGACGACGGTCTCGTACGGCATCAGCAACGCCGTTGCCGACGCGATCGCGTCCACGACGACGAGGCGGGTACGTTCGTCGACCGCGGCGAGCGGTGCCGCGGCCGGGTCCGGCGCGTCGAGGTCGACGGGTACGACGTCGAGCGCTACGCCGCGCGCGCGGAGCCCGATCTCGACGGCGGCGTACGAGTGGTCGGAGACGACGACGTGGTCGCCCGGGCCGAGGTCGAGCGAGTGCACGACGGTCTCGACGCCGGTGGTCGCGTTCGTGACGAACGCGAGCCCGTCCGGGTCGGCGCCGAGGAACGACGCCACGGCCTCGCGCGCGGACCCGACGTACTCGCCGTAGTGCCGGACCAGGAAGTCGACCGGCTGCGCTTCTAGTCTCGCGCGCCACTGACTTTGTGCTGCCAACACGGGCCGCGGGGCGGCGCCGAACGACCCGTGGTTGAGGAACGCGACGTCCGGGTCGAGCGCCCACAACGCACGGACCGCGTCGTGGTCGCCGGGCCAGACCGGCGGGTCGCCGGTCACGGTGGTATGGCCGCGGCGTCGGGCAGCTCGACCGACGTGACGGGGTCCGCCGCGTCGCGGTCGAGGTGCGCGCCGATGCCCGTCGCGGTGAGCATCGCGAGGCCCAGCGTCGCCGGCTCGCCGCTACGGCGGCGGGCTACCGGCAGCCGCGTCACGGTGGCGAGAGCGGTGAGCCACGACGTCGACGGATCGCCTGCGGCCCAGAGGATCTGGGCCTCTGGGGCCAACGACGCGACGACCCGCGCGATCGCGTCGACCGAGGCGTCCGGGAGCACGGCCTCCAGCACTTGGTACGACCGCCCGCCCGCCCGCAGCGCGACCCCGTCGGGCACCCTGACAACCGGCGGCTCGACGGGCACTGCCACGACGACTTGACGCCCGTACCTCACGAGCGGTGCGACGGGCAGCGCGCCGATGCCCTCGACCGCACACGCCTCGGACGTCGCGCCCATGACGACCGGGATACGCGACCGCAGCCCGAGCCGCCGCGCGGCGGGGAGCAGCAGGTCGCCGAGTACGTCGGTCGAGCCGCGCTGCGGCGGCAACCACTCGGGTTCGATGCCGGCGGCCGCGACCGCGGCGACGTCGAGCGTTCCGTCCGGCCGGAACAACCCGGTCGCCGAGGCGGCGGTCGGGTCCGATGCGAGCCGCCCGGTCAGCAACGACGCGAGGAAGTCGCGCCCGCCCGCAATCCAGCCGACACCGGAGAGGTCCGCGGCACGCAGGTCCGCAACAGACAGCACCCGCAACGGCTTGCCGTCGCGGGCCAGCAGCACCGCCGTCTCCGCCGCGCCGGCGCACCCGACCGCCTCGACCTCGACGAGGTCGGTGTCGAGCGCGCTGACCGCGGTCTCGACGGCCGACCACCAGTCCCGCGGTCCGGCGCCAACCGCGATCGACGACCGCGCGACCGCGTGCAGACCTGACGGGGACCACACCGCGGCGGTGACCGTACGTACGCCGAGGTCGAGCGCGAGGTACGTCACCGCTCGCGCACGACCTTCCCGAGCGCGGAGAAGTCCTCGCGCCCGAGGCCCGCGTCGATCGCGGTTCGCAACGTCTCACGGACGACCCGCGTCGACGCGAGGTCGACCTCGACTCGCGCCGCGTACGCGAGCGCCAGGTCGAGGTCCTTCGCCATGAGGTTCGCGGCGAACCCCGGCCGCCAGTCGTTGCTCGCCGGCGACTCCGGTTGCACGCCCTCGAACGGCACCCGCGTCCGGACCGCGGTGCAGTCGCCGGTCGAGTGCAGCAGTACCTCCAGCGTCTTGCCGAGGTCGGCGCCGCTGCGGAACGCGAGCGTGAACGCCTCCGCCGTCGCCTGCATCTGCGCCGCGTAGAGGAGGTTGTTGCAGAGCTTCACGACCTGGCCCATGCCGGGCCCGCCGACGTGCACGATCAGCCGCGAGAACGCCTCCAGCACGGGCCGTGTGGCGTCCAGCGCGGCAACCGCGCCGCCGACCATCAAGGTCAACGTCCCGTTCTCCGCGCCGACCGAGCCGCCGCTCACCGGCGCGTCGAGGTACGCCGCACCGGTGGCGCCGACGCGCGCGTGCTGCTCGCGCTCGACGTCGGGATCGATGGTCGAGCAGTCGACGACGACGTGACGAGGGCCGAGCGCGGGCAGCATCACGTCGACGACCGCGACGACGTCCGGCGACGACGGCACGGCGGGCCATGGGCAGTCCCATGACGCCCAGACCGACGAACCCGACGTCCACCCGGTCAGCGAACCACGGGCAGCCGGATCGCGCTCGTGCCCCGCCCGGTGTAGAGCGTGACGACGTTGCCGGCATTCGTCGCGACAGTGTCGCCGTCGCTGTTCGAGAACGTGAACCGTAGCCGGTGTCCCTTGGCGACGATGTAGTCGAGGTAGAGCGACGGGAACTTCGACAGCACCGCGGTGCCCGGCGTCAGCGGCGTGCCGATGACCGGCGTCGACGGGCCCCGTGGATGCACCGAGGCGCGCACGATGGCCTGCAGCCACGCGTACGTCACGGTCAGCGCGCCGGTCTCGTCGCCGTCGTACTCCTTGTCGTCGACGGGGTCCTTGGCCTCGACGCCGGGCGCGAGGTCGTCGATGCGGACCGCGATGCTCGTGTCGGGCCCGTCGGCCGCGTACTTCAGGTCGAGCTCGACCTGCCCCGACAAGCGCGTCGCCTTCCCGAACGGTGCCGTGACGAACACCTGCGACGCCGGAGCCCCGGAGCTCGCTTCGTTGTCCGCCCACTGCACCGAGCCGCCCTCGCCCGGGGCTTTCGAGGCGAGCGCGCCGTTCGTCGTCGGGTAGAGCACGAGGTCCGACCGCGACGCCGGGTACGACTTCGACCACTGCCAGGAACCGTTGGCCCGCTGGACTCCCACCGGGCCGTCCGCGAGCGCGCCGGCGGGCACCTTCTTCAGGAACTGCAGCCACCAGCGGTGGTTCGCCTCGATGAACCGGTCCGCGAACGGGTGCGGCACGATGTGCCCGCCGCCGCGGCACTTCGTGTCGTTCGGGCAACGCGGGTCGGCGTGGTCGGCGTCCATCAGCCAGAGCTTCTTCGGCAACGATTTCGGCAGCGACAGCCACATGTTGCCGACATTGATGGTCTTCACGTTGAAGTCGAACAGGCCGTGGATGAAGAACGTCGCGGCCCGCACCTTCTTCGCGTCCTTGCGGAAGTCGCGCTCCGCCCAGAAGGCGCTGTCGGCGCTCTGGTACGGCGACGCGTACCCCGCGTCGGCCGCGGCGCCGAGCGTCGCGATGCACGCCTTCCGCTCGGCGAGGTGGAACGGGTACAGCAGGTCCTCGGTGCCGGAGTTCGGCGTGTCGGCCGCGGCGAGCGCGGCGGTGAACAGCGCCGGCGTCGTCTGGTGCCCGGCCGACTCGACGCCGTTGAAGAAGTGGTAGTCGTACCAGGCATCGATGGCGCGGATCGGGATGACCGCGGCGAGCGCGCTCTTGTGCCGCCCGGAGATCGGCTGCTCGACCGCGGCGCCCATCGCGATCGTGCCGTCGTACGACCCGCCGGTCATGCCGACCCGGCCGTTGCTCCACGGCTGGTCGGCGATCCAGTCAACGGTGTCGACCGCGTCGAACACCTCGTCGCGGTCGCCGTACGCCTGGCAGCCGCTGGTGTTGCGCGTCCCCCGGAGGTCCATCGCGGCGAACGCGTAGCCGCGCGGGACGAAGTACTCGTCGTACCACTCGGGGAACGGCGTCTGGTGGTCCGCGCAACCGCTCAGGCCGGGCGCGCCGGGAGAGGTCGGCAGGCCGCCCGGTGGCGACTGCGTCGGCGTCTTGCACTCCTCGTGGTAGCCACGACCGAGGGTGTTGAAGTACGGCGACGCCATCATGATCGTCGGGACGCGGACGCCCTTCGCGGTCTTCGGCCGGATGAGGTCGACCCAGATCTGGTTGACGCCGTCGCGGCTCGTCACCTGGTGGTGCTCGACGATGGCGCTCTTGTACGAGTAGCGCACGGGGTCGATCCGGTCGAGGTCGGGCAGCCCCTTCGTCTGCGGCGGCGTGCGCGAGTCGAACGTGTCGGTCGCGTGGTGGCCGCGCGAGGCCGCGCCCGCCGTGGCGGCGGTGACGGCGACGAGGAGTGCGGCGAGGGCGGCGACCCGGCGGGAGGGGGGCATGACCTTTTCGTTCGCTGCGCGACCCCGGCGCCCCTGCTAGTCCGCGACTCGTTCGAGCTTGGCGGAGAGGTGCGACTGGAGCGGCTGGCCGACGGCGGCCATGTCGACCGCGTACAGGAGCGTGCCGTCGACGAGGCCGAACAGCCGCTTCAGCGCGCTGACCTCTTTGGCCGTCTTCGTCCGGACGACGACGTCGGTCGCGATCTCGATCTGCGTGCCGTCGACGGTGCCGTAGTAGATCTCGGCCACCCCGGTCGGGTGCGCGAGGACGACCTCGACGCCGCCGCCGGGCTGCGGCCGCCAGTAGCCCGCCTCGGAGTGCAGCGGCCGGTCGTCGTCGAGGCTCCACGTCCGCTGCGTGTACGCGAGGAACGGCTTGCCGTTGTGCCGGAACGTCGCCTCCTCGCCGTAGCGGAAGGCCTCGAGCGTGGGGTAGCCGCCCACGCCCTCGCCGCGCCAGGTGCCGAGCAGGAACGCGAGCGGCGCGAGGTCGGGATGGATCTCCATGACCAGGGAAGGTAACGCGGCGCGCCGGTGTTGCGAGCGTTCGGCCAGAATGGTGCGTACCCGACGTCCCGGGGAGGTGCTCGTGGCAGACCGCGCGACTCCGTGTTCGCGCGGCCTCCCGCGTCGGGTCGCGACCCTTTCGGTCCATACGTCCCCGCTCGACCAGCCGGGCATCGGCGACGCCGGCGGCATGAACGTCTACATCGTCGAGCTGTCCCGTCGCCTCGCTGCTATGGGCATCGAGGTCGACATCTTCACCAGGACGACGAGCAGCAGCCTCGCCCCCGCGATCGAGATCGCGCCGGGCGTCACCGTCCGGCACGTCACGGCGGGCCCGTTCGAGGGCTTGTCGAAGAACGACCTCCCCGCGCAGCTCTGCGCGTTCACCTCGGGCGTGCTGCGCGCCGAGGCGGTGCGTGAGCCCGGGTGGTACGACGTCGTCCACTCGCACTACTGGTTGTCCGGCCAGGTCGGGTGGCTGGCGAAGGAGCGG
>CBQZLL010000031.1:0-16658 GCA_967749945.1 uncultured Frankiaceae bacterium | reverse complement strand
CCTGGCGGCGGACGAGGGCAGCGAGCGAGTCGTTGGCCTCGGCGTCGGCGCGGCGGATCGACACGAGCTTGCGGTCGACGAGCGCGGCGAGCGTGCGGACGGTCGCGAACTCGCCGCGGCCGGTGAGGCGGACCAGGTCGGAGACGGTACGGGTGCCGTCGGCGAGCGCGAGCAGCGTCCACTCCTCGGGGCTCAGCCGCGCGTCCTCGGCCGGAGGTTTGAGCACGACGCCGACGACCGCGTCGGGCGCGGGCACCGCCTTCGTCAAGGCGTCCCATTCCTCGAGCCTGCGGCGGCCCTCGCCGATGACCTCCTCGACGTTGAGGAGGACGCCGAGGTCGTCGGGGTTGGGCTCGTCCGCGATGAACGCGAAGTCTCCGCGGGTCCAGCGCAGCAGGTCGAACACCGCGTCAGTCGCCTGTTCGACGACGATGTCGTGGAGGACGCCGTCGTCGATGGCACCGGTGTCCAGGGCGGCGCGACCGAGGCCGAGCGCGGGGTCGTTGGCGACCGCCTCGACGGCGGCGGCGAGCTGCGCGTCGTCGAGCAGGCCGGCGCCGACCAGCCTGCGGCCCAGCGCCTGGCGGCTGACATCGGAGGCCGCACCGGTCACCGAGCCGGTGGCAAAGTGCACGACGCCGTGGGCCGTCGGCCCGGCGATGCGCAGCGCGCCCGTCTTCTTGGTGAACGAGAGCAGCTGGAAGATGTCGGGGAGGCTGAACGCCTCGAGCGAACCTTCGAGAGTCATGACGGGTCTCCGTCAGCCAGGGTCCTCGTCACGCCCAGGACTGGCCGTTGGCCTCGGGCAACGTGGCAGCCGGAGCGTACGACGGGGTCGCCGGCACGGGCTCGGTCCACGTCGGCACGTCCGGCATCGACGCGAGCGCGTCGAACGCGTCCTGCGGCGTTACGGCCTCGGGCTCCACGGGCTCGCGCAGCACGTCGGCGACCGCTGCGGCGGTGCGCTTCACTTCGTAGAGCATCATCCCGGTCTTGGCGGCCTTGGCGGCGACGGCGACGAGCACGGCTTCGTTGTCCGCGGACACGAGGAAGACGGTGCCCTCTTCGCCCTCGATGAACACCTGCGAGAGCTCGCCGCGGCCGAGGCCGACGGTCGCGCGCTCGCCGAGGGACAGCAGGGCGGCGCTCATCGCGGCGACCCGGTCCTCGTCCATGCCGGCCGGCAGGGCGGACGCCATCGGGAGGCCGTCGAACGACACGACCGCGGCCGCTTCGATCTCCGCCGTCTGCGTGAGCAGCTCGCGGATCGCGCGGTCCAGCCGTACCGCTCGGGAGACCTCGCTGCGCACCTCTGCCATGACCGCACCCTTCGACTCGTCTTGCGTCGTTGAGTGCATCGGCGGACCGTCGAAGACCCTTGAATGGCCCGTTTGGGCTAAAGACGTGCGGGACCTCTGGCAGAAAGGGCCGCCGCGCCCGCCGACATCAGGCGCTCGGCGTCGGGGCGCAGTCCCGTCACGAGCTCGATCTGGCGGACAGCCTGGTGCACGAGAACGTAGAGCCCGCTCGCGACGCGGTGGCCGCCCGCCTCGGCGGCGCGGGCGAGCGGCGTCGGCCACGGGTCGTACAGCACCTCGACGAGCGGCGTCCCCGCCCACCCGGCGGCCAGCTCGTCGGCGGCGCGCGGGGGCGTCGCGTTCACGACGACGTCGGCAGCGGCGGCCGCCGCGCGCGCTTCGGTCCACGGGAGGAATCCCGCGATGTTGCCCGTCCTGGCGCGCAGCGCCTTGGCGGGCGCGGCGTTGCGCGCGACGAGGGTGACGCTGGTCGCCTTGAGCGCGAGGGCCGCGAGCACGGCGGCGGCGGCGGTGCCGCCCGCGCCGAGTACGACGACGCGCCCGAGCCCGTCGGGCCGTACGAGCGCGAGCGCCGCGCGGACGCCGTCGACGTCGGTGTTGTGGCCGACGGTGCCTTCGTCGGTGAAGACCACCGTGTTGACCGCGCCCGCGGTCCGCCCGACGACCCGGTCGACGAGCCGCGCCGCGGCCTGCTTCAACGGCATGGTCACCGACAGGCCGGCCCACTCCCCCGAGCGCAGCATGCGGCCGAGCGCTGCCTCGTCGGCGTCGACGGCGTCGTAGGTCCAGCCGGTGAGGCCGAGCGCGTCGTACGCCGCCCGCCAGATCGCCGGCGAGAGCGAGTGCGCGACGGGCGAGCCGACGATCCCCGCCTTCATCCCCCGAGCACCTCCCTGTGGTACTTGGCCAGCAACGTCGCGAACTCGGCCTGCGTCGTCGCGAACGCCGAGTGCCCCTCCTTGTCGATGACGACGAAGTACAGCCACGACCCGGGCGTCGGCGACAGCGCGGCCTCGATCGCCGCGTCGCCGGGCGAGTCGATCGGCGCGGGCGGCAGGCCGTCGACGCGATAGGTGTTGAACGGCGATTCGATGTCGAGGTCGCGGTGGAACAGCCGCGTCTTGGTCACGCCCTCGAGCGCGTACGCGTACGTCACGGTGGAGTCGAACTGCAGCCGCATCCCGGCCTTGAGCCGGTTGTAGACGACCCGGGCGACCTTGCCGCGGTCGCTCTCCGAGCCGGTCTCCCCCTCGACGAGCGACGCGATGACGAGCGCCTCGCGGGGCGTGATGTGCAACGCCTCGGCGCGTTGTTCGAGCTGGTGGCGTTCGGCGCGGACCTCGTACTCCTGGACCAGGCGGCTGAGGATCTCGACGGCCGACGTGCCGGGCTCGAAGTCGTACGTCGCGGGGAACAGGAAGCCCTCGACGGTCCCCTTCGCGTAGCCGGGCAGGCCGAGCGCGGCGGGGTTGGCCGCGGCCTCGCGCAGCGACGCGAGCGGCACGTTGCTGATCGACTTCGCGATGATCTGCAACGTCTTGTCGAGCGACGTGCCCTCGGGGATGGTCACCCGCGAGCGCAGCCGGTACGTCGGGTCGACCAAGTAGTCGAGTGCGAACCGTGCCTTCATCTGGAGCCGCAGCCGGTAGTACCCGGGTTGGATGCGCAGCGCGCGGCTGTCATGGCGCGCGGCGTCGCGGAACGCGCGCGCGCTCTTCACCACGCCCGCGGTCTTCAACGTCTCGCCGATCAGCGTGATGCTCGCGCCCTGCACGACCTGCACGGTGACGGTGCCGGTACCGAGCCCGTCGTAGTCCGGAGCCGGGCCGCCGAACTTGGCCAGCAGCGTCTTCCCGCCCACGACCGCGGCGCCCGCGACGAGCAGCAGCACGACGAACACCGCGATGATGCCCAGTGGCCCACCGCGCTTCGTGACGGGCGGCGTCGGCGCGTCGAGCGGCAGGAACGTCTCGTCGGTCATCGGGCATCCAGTGCGGACTGGAGGATCGCGACGGCAGCGGCCTGGTCGACGACAGCGCGCTGCGCCTTCCCGCGGATGCCGCGGTCGGCAAGCGTGCGGGTCGCCGCGACGGTGGTGAGGCGCTCGTCGACGAGCGTCACGGGGACGGCGATCCGCTCGCGCAACGTCGCGGCGTACGCCTCGGCCTCCGCTGCCGCGGCACCGGCCGCACCGGAGAGGTGCCGCGGGTGCCCGACGACGACCTCGACGGCGTCCCGCTCGGAGACGAGCGCGACTATCGCGTCGACGCTGCTCGCGCGGTCGAGCGTCGCGTACGGCGTCGCGAGGATGCCGTCGGGGTCGCTCACCGCGACGCCGACCCGGACGCTGCCCACATCCACGCCTATCCGCACTCCCTTCATCCCGGGGCCCCCGCGGCGGCGCGAGCGCAGCGAGTGGCGTCGTGGGGTGGGTGGACGCCCTTCACGACGCGGCGGCCACCAAGCGGGGAACCTCGGCGAGCGCGTCGGGGACGCCGTCCGCCTGCGTACCCCCGGCCATGGCGAGCTCGTCCTTGCCGCCGCCGCCGCCGCCGAGCAGCGGCGCGAGGTCGCGGATGAGCTGCCCCGCCTTGAGCCCGCGCGCCTGCGCGGCCGGGCCGCAGGTGACGACGATGTTGGCCCTGCCATCGCCACGCACCGCGACGACGACGACCGCGGGGCGGCCCTGTTGCTCGATCCGCCCGCGCACGTCGACGGCGAGCTTCCGCGCGTCGTCGACCGACGTACCCCGCGGCACCTCGTGCGCGACGACCGCGACGCCGCCGACGTCCTCCGCGCCCGCCGCGAGACCAGCGGCGGCGGACAGCACCGCGCCGGCCTTGAGGCGGTCGAGCTCCTTCTCCGCCTCGCGCAAGCGGGACGTGAGCGCGGCGATCCGGTCGGGGATCTCGTCGGGCTGCGCCTTGAACTGCTCGGCGAGCTGCGAGACGAGCACGTGCTCCTTCGCGAGGAAGCGGAACGCGTCCAGTCCGACGAGCGCCTCGACCCGGCGTACGCCCGCGCCGATCGACGCCTCGCCGAGCAGCTTGACGAGACCGAGCTGGCCGGACCGCGCGGCATGCGTACCGCCGCAGAGCTCGCGCGCGTAGTCGCCGACCTCCACGACCCGGACGGCCTCGCCGTACTTCTCGCCGAACAGCGCCATCGCGCCGATCCGCCGCGCCTCTTCCTGCGTCGTGACGAACGCGCGCACCTCGAGGTCGTCGATGAGCACCGCGTTCACCGTGTCCTCGACGTCGGCAAGCACCGACGGCGGGACCGCCGACGGCGACGCGAAGTCGAAGCGCAGGCGCCCGGGCGCGTTGAGCGAGCCGGCCTGCGTCGCGTGGTCGCCAAGTGCGCCGCGGAACGCGCGGTGCACGAGGTGCGTCGCGGTGTGCGCGCGGGAGATGGCACGGCGGCGTTCGACGTCGACGTGGGCAGCGACTCCCGTACCGACGTGCAGCTCGCCGGACTTCACCCGCACCCGGTGCACGACGAGATCGGGCAGCGGGCGCTGCGTGTCGAGCACCTCGATCTCGGCACCGACGACCTCGAGCCAGCCGGTGTCGCCCACCTGGCCGCCGGACTCGGCGTAGAACGGCGTCCGGTCGAGCACCAGCTCGACCTCGTCGCCCTCGTGCGCCGCATCGACCTGGCCCTCGTCGGCGAGCAGGCCGCGGACGGTTGCCTCGCTGTCGACCTCGACATACCCGGTGAACGTCGTCGCGCCCGCCCGATCGAGGAGTGTGCGGTATGCGCCGACGTCGGTGTGGCCGAGCGCGCGCGCCTTGTGCGCCTGCTTCGCGCGCTGCCGCTGCTCGTCCATGAGGCGGCGGAACCCGGCCTCGTCGACCTTCAGGCCCTGCTCCGCCGCCATCTCCAGCGTCAGGTCGATGGGGAAGCCATACGTGTCGTGCAGCGCGAACGCGCGCTCGCCCGAGAGCACGTTGCCGCTCTGCTTCGCCTCGGGCAGCGCCGCCTCGAACAGCGTCACACCCTTGCTCAACGTCTCGAGGAACGCCGACTCCTCGGCCTCCGCGACGTGGTGGATGCGGGTCTCGTCGTCGACCAGCTCGGGGTACTGCGGGCCCATCGCGCGGATGCTCGCGTCGACCAGCTCGCGCATCGTGGGCTGGTGCGCGCCGAGCAGGCGCATCGCGCGGGTGGTCCGGCGCATGATGCGGCGCAGGACGTAGCCGCGGCCCTCGTTGCTCGGGGTCACGCCGTCGCCGACAAGCATGACCGCAGTGCGCGCGTGGTCGGCGACGACGCGCAGCCGGATGTCGGCGTCGTGGTCGGCGCCGTACCTCACGCCGGCGAGCTCGGCGGCTTTGTCGAGGATCACGCGTGACGTGTCGATCTCGTAGAGGTTGTCGACGCCCTGCAGGATGGTGGCCATGCGTTCCAGGCCCATGCCGGTGTCGATGTTCTTCGCCGGGAGGTCGCCGAGAATCTCGAAGTCGCTCTTGCCAGAACCGGTCTGCGGGCCGCGCTCGGACTGCATGAAGACGTTGTTCCAGACCTCGAGGTAACGCTCCTCGTCCTTGATCGGGCCGCCCTCGACGCCGTGCTCGGGACCGCGGTCGTAGTAGATCTCGCTGCACGGGCCGCAGGGTCCGGGCACGCCCATCGACCAGAAGTTGTCGTCCATGCCGCGGCGCTGGATCCGCTCGTCGGGCAGGCCGACGACGCGGTGCCAGATGTCGTACGCCTCGTCGTCGTTCTCGTAGACGGTCGCCCAGAGCAGGCTCTCCTCGAAGCCGTAGCCGCCGTCGCCCGGCGACATGGTGAGCAGCTCCCACGCCAGCGGGATCGCCTTGTCCTTGAAGTAGTCGCCGAACGAGAAGTTGCCCGCCATCTGGAAGAACGAGCCGTGCCGGGTCGTCTTGCCGACCTCGTCGATGTCGAGCGTACGGACGCACTTCTGCACGCTCGCCGCGCGCGGCCACGGCGGCGGCAGCTCGCCGAGGAAGTACGGCTTGAACGGCACCATGCCCGCGTTGACGAGCAGCAGCGTCGGGTCGTCGGCGAGCAGGCTCGCGGATGGCACGACGGTGTGGTCGCGGCTGCCGAAGTAGTCGAGGAACCGCCGTCGGATCTCGTCGGATCTCATCGAGGGACCTCGTCGGGGTACGGGTCGCCGAGCCCGAGCGCGTCGGTGAGCTCCGCCTCGCGTTCGGCCATGCCCGCGAGAACGTCCGCGCCGAAGTCGCGGATCGCGTCGGTGAGCCCGCTGACGGTGCCCGCGAGCGCGCCCGCGATGCCGCTCGGGGTCAACGCGTCCCGGGTACGCCGCAGCCGCCGCGCGACGAGGATGCCCGCGGTCGCGCCGAGCCCGACGCCCAGTCCGGTCCAGAACAGCCGCCGCATTACTTCGTCCCCCTCTTCGCGCGGCGTTCGGACTTCATCTCGGCCTTGACCCGATCCTCGACGTCCGCCTTGCGGCGCTTGGTGGCGGCGCGGCGCACGCCGTACGAGAACGCCGCGACCTTGACCAGCGGACCGCCGAGCGTCGCGCTGAAGAGGCTCGACAGGCTCGCGACGTTGCCGGTGACGGTCTGGACGTGCTCGGTGATCGTGTCGACGCGTTCGAGCTCCATATTCACGTGCACGACGCTCGTCGTGACCTCGCCGAGGAGCGGGACCGTCTTGTCGGTGACCCCGTCGACGAGCTCGGCCGTCGACTGGAGCACGGCACCGAGCTTGACGAGGACGTACCCGAGGAAACCCACGAGCACGACCCATCCGAACGCGAGGGCGAGGACCGCGTAACCGCCGGGACCGATCATGACGGGGTCCCCGCGGCGGCGCGAGCGGAGCGAGTGGCGTCGTGGGGGTTGGTCATCGGGTGGCCTGCTCCTCGGGTGGCTCGCCGCGCAGCACGGCGCGAATGCGGGTGAGGCGGGCGGCGGCGTCGCGTTCGGCGCCGTGCTCGCTCGGCACGTAGTACTCCCGGCCGTGGACGACGTCCGGCGCGTACTGCTGGGCGACGACCCCGGCAGGGAAGTCGTGAGGATATCGGTACCCCTGGCCGTGCGCGATCTTCTTAGCGCTCGCATAGCTGGCGTCGCGCAGGTGCGGGGGCACCCGGCCGATGTCGCCGCGCCGTACGTCGCTCGCCGCCTGGCCGATCGCGCGGACCACCGCGTTCGACTTGGGCGCGAGGGAGAGGTGGATCGTCGCCTGCGCCAGGTTGAGCTGCGCCTCGGGCAGGCCGATCATCTCCAGCGCCTGCGCGGCGGCGACCGCGACCTGCAGCGCGGTCGGGTCGGCCATCCCGACGTCCTCGCTGGCGAAGATCATCAGCCGCCGGGCGATGAACCGCGGGTCCTCCCCGGCCTCGACCATCCGGGCCAGGTAGTGCAGCGCGGCGTCGACGTCGGAGCCACGGAGGCTCTTGATGAACGCGCTGGCGACGTCGTAGTGCTCGTCGCCGTCGCGGTCGTAGCGGACGGCCGCGCGGTTCACGGCCTCTTCGAGGCGTTCGAGGCTGATGGTGGGCTCGTCGCCCGCCGCCGCCTCCAGCGCGGTCAGCGCGCGCCGCGCGTCGCCGCCGGCGATGCGGACCAGGTGGTCCTCGGCGTCGGGCGTCAACGCGCTCCGGCCGCCGTAGCCGCGCTCGTCGGCCAATGCGCGGGCGATCAGCGTCCGGACGTCGTCGTCGGACAGCGGCTCCAGCCGTAGCAGCAACGAGCGCGACATGAGCGGCGAGATCACGGAGAAGAACGGGTTCTCGGTCGTCGCGGCGACCAACGTGACCCAGCGGTTCTCGACGGCGGGCAGCAGCGCGTCCTGCTGCGTCTTGGAGAAGCGGTGCACCTCGTCGATGAACAGCACGGTCTGCGTGCCCGACAGGGCGAGCGCGTCGCGAGCCTCCTCGATCACCGCACGGACGTCCTTGACGCCTGCGGTCACCGCCGAGAGCTGCCGGAAGCGCCGGTCCGTGGTCTCGGCGACGACGTACGCGAGCGTCGTCTTGCCGGTGCCCGGCGGCCCCCAGAGGATCACCGAGACGGGCGAGTCGCCGTCGGCGAGTCTGCGCAGCGGGGTGCCGGGCCCGAGCAGATGGGCCTGGCCGACGACCTCGTCGAGGGTACGCGGGCGGAGCCGTACCGCGAGCGGCGCGACGCGGGCCTCCGCCTCCTCGCGCGCGCCGTCGAACAACGACCGCTCCACGAGATCGAGCGTAATCGGATAGCGCGTGCGGCGTTCGCCGCGCACACTCCGGTCGCGCGCAAGGCACCGGCCGACCGATGGTGTTCCGCATCCAGGACGCCGACGGGAGCACTGACAACCTCGGCACCATCGTCGTCACCACTCGTCGTACGGACGCGCCGGTACCGCTCCGCGCTGCCTGCCCCAAACCCCCCTAGACAGCCTGAGTAAGGACCAGTAACTTCCAACCCGCCCATTCCGGACGAATATCACGGAGCCTCCCAATGCGCGTACGACCGATCGTGGGTTTGACGTTCCTTCTCCTCTCCGCATCGGCCGCGATTCCCGCCCAAGCCGCCGGTCTGGCGTCCTGCTCGGTGAATGTCACGCCGGTGACGAGCGGACTCACGATCCGGTTCCTGGGCTCCGGCAACATCCCGCAAGGCGAGTTCTCCACGAACGCCTGGGTCGCCGTGCTGACCGGCGCGCGGTCCAATGGCTCGACGATCAACCAGACGATCCCGTCGTTCGCGCGGTACATCGACGAGACCCTGACGGTCGATACGAGCGGCTCGGCGTACGGCCAGCTGCGCGCCGAGCTGACCTTCGCCGGCAGCACCCAGTACATCGCGTGCTACGCCGCGAACGACGTCGCCTGGACACCGTCCGGCATCACCATCCTGCCGTATTAGACGGCGCGCACGCTTCGGGCCAGGCCTCTGGCCCGGACATCCCTACCGAGAGGATCCACTATGCGTATCCGACGCGGCGTTGTCGCTGCCGGCAGCCTCCTGACGGCTGCCGCCACGCTCCTCATCCCCGCGACCAGCCACGCGGCCCCGTTCGCCAACTGCGCCGTGACGGGCCCGTTCCCCGCCACTGGTGGCTTCACCATCAAGGCCAACGGCAACGCGGCCCAGATCGGCGTCTTCGACTTCCACGTCACCGGGGCGAACGTCCCCGGCTTCCCGATCACGCCGGAGGTCACGGCGACCACCAACGCCTTCAGCTCGACGATCTTCGTGAGCACCGCTGGCGCGGTGTACACCCAGGTCCGCGGCACGCTGACGTTCACGGGCACGGGCCCTGACTACACCTGCTTCGCGCAGGTCGGCGCGCTCAATGTGCTCGGGACCCTGATCGGCACGCCGTAGCACAGAAGGTGCCGGGGAAGCGGGCGTCGAACACGTACGCTATGCGTGCGGGGATTTCGTCGCGAGTTTCCCCGGCACCTCGCGGCATCTTGGCGCTGACCGCGCTGCTCATCGTTGTCGGCCCGCTCGCGCCCGCTCGCGCGAAATCGCCGCCGTGCCGCGCGTCGCTCGCCGGCCAGATTTCCAGCGTCACTATCGTCTTCTGGTCCGCGATCGGCGACAACGCGCCGGAAGCCCCCGTCGGCCACGGCCTGTCCGACGTCGTCGTCACCGCCCGAACTGGCACGACGATCCGCCGGCTTGACGGGCGCAGCGGTGCCGTCCGGTGGACGCGCACGATGCAGTACCCCGAGACCGAGCATCGCGCCACCCCCTCCGAGGACGCGTGGCGGGGCATCGCGGCGACCGAGTGCGGCGGAGCGGTGGTGACGGCGTTCGACCCGGTCACCGGACACTCCCGCTGGACCGCCACCGTCCCGACGATCGCGGACGAGAACTACGTCGACGCCGAGCTCTACGTCCCCGGCCTGGGCGAGCTCACCGGCGACGGCCGGCAGGACCTCGCGATCCTGCAGATCGCGTACGACCGACCGCTCATCGAGGCAGCGCACGTCGTCGGGCGGCCGAGCCACCACCAGGCGCCTGAGGGCACCCGGTGGCACGCCCGGCTTGCTGTCGTCGACGGCCGGACCGGCCGGGTCACACTGCGCGAGATCGGCACCGGCGTCGGCGCCCCGGCGACAGCCGGCTGGGCCAGCGGCCGCCGCGACACGCTCGTGGTGGCGACCCCGGCGGTCGGCGCCACGAACGTCGTCGCGATCGGCCGACGTCAGTGGACCAAGTCCCTCGGCGTCACCGCGAACGACGTCGCGGTGCTGCCGCTGCGCGGCGGGGTAGCAATCGTCCGCAGCGCGTCCTGGACCGACTACACCGCCACGGGCGTGCAGCTCGACGTGCTCACCGACACGACCGGGGCGAGCCGCTGGACGTCGACCCTGCCCGGGGCCGTCTCACTCGCCGCCGACCCCGACGGCGATCTCATGACACTCGACGTCACCGCGCATACCCTGCGCCGGCTGCGTGCCGACAACGGAACCGCGCGCTGGGAGACCGACCTGTCCGGCGACTCCCCCGCGACGTCGGCGACCATGGTGTCACTCGTCGCCGACGTCGACGGGCACGGCGTACACGACATTACGGTGGGTGGATCGGGAGCGGGCGGCACCACGGTGCTCTCGGCGGAGACCGGTCAGCAGCTCGCCACGATCGGCGGCGGCGACGTCGTCCGTGCGATCGGCGACGTCACCGGTGACGGGCGGCCCGACCTCGTCACCATCGACGGGTCGACGACGCCCGCGACCGCGCGGCTGCGCCGCGGCTACGACGCGCACGTAGTGTGGACCGCACACGTCACCGGTGGCCAGGGCGACGTGCTGCGCGCGACACTCGCCGGCGGGCGCCGCGGCATCCTGCTCATCGCGGCGAGCGGCGCGCCGTATCAGGCTCTGGACCCCTCGACCGGCCGGCGGCGCTGGAGCGTGCCGAGCGGCGGTTAGCCTCCGCCGCGGCAGGAGACCGCCCGGTCCGCAGGGAAGTCATCACGGTCAGCGCACCACGACCCCGCCATCCGGAGCCTCCCTTGCGCCGCCACACGACAACCCGCCTCGTCATCGCCGCGACGATCAGCGTCGCGGCAGTCGCCGCCGCCCTCACCGCCGCACCGTCGCCAGCGGGGGCGACCCCACCGGTCACCTTCGGCGTGCCGCGCGTCGTCGACCCGATCCATGTGTACGGCGAGCCGAACATGATCGTCAACCCGAACGGCACCGTGCACGCCTCGGGACCGCAGGGCACCGGCGTCCAGCGCTCGATCTGGAACATCTCCGTCGACGGCGGTGACTCGTACCGTCTCGCCCAGGCGACCCAGTGCCCCGATGTCTGCCCGTACACCCCGGCGTACGACACGACCGCGCTCGTCCCGTCGAAGAGCGACCTCGGCCCCGGCGGCGGCGACACCGAGCTGGCCGCCGACCACGCAGGCCGCGTGTACTACAACGACCTCTACGCGCTGACGTGCTTCAGCGCGTCGTACACGGCCGACGACGGCAAGACGATCGAGTCGTCGCCCGCCGGATGCTCGCACCCGGGCGGCGACCGCGAGTGGATGGCGTTGTACGACCCGCTGCCGAGCGACCACTCGGTCTCGCCGTACACCGGCAAGACGCCGCTGCTCTACATGTCGTACGCCGACCAGGCCATGGGCGACCGGGTCGACTACACGACCGACGGCACCAACTACAACGTCGGCGACGCGGCGGGCGAGTACTGCGACGACGGCAAGCACCAGCCCAACCACACCGTGCCCGTCGTCGACCAGCGCACCGGCGACTACCTCGCGATGTGCAGCGACGACGCAGAGGACGCCCTCCCCGTCGTGGGCGGCACCTCGGTCGGCCTCGCGCTCGCGATCGGCGTCCCGGACGCGAAGGGACACCTGAAGTTCCACTACCACACCGCGGTGCCGAAGGAGGCGACGGCGGACCCGGAGACGCTGTTCCCGATCCTCACCCAGGACACCGCGCGCAACCTCTACGCCGTCTGGATCGACCACAAGGACTACCGCGTCCACTACGCCTGGGCCGCGCCCGGCAAGAACAACGAGTGGTCGAAGTGGTCGAAGGTCATGACCATCGACCGACCGCCGTCCCGCGTCGGCCTCATGCCGTGGGCGAAGGCGGGCGGCCCGGGCATCCTCGACGTCGCGTGGTATGGCACCGACAAGACGCTGGCGCAACTCGGCTCCGACGGGCCCAGCGCGCAGAAGCAGCAGGTGTGGAACGTCTACTTCGCGCAGGTTGACCACGCCACGGGCAAGCGGCCGAACGTCGTACAGGTCAAGGCGAGCCCGCACCCGATGCACTACAACGACATCTGCATGCTCGGCACGCTCTGCATCTCCGCCCAGGGCAACCGCAACCAGGCTGACTTCTTCAAGCTCACGATCGACCCGGCGGGGCGCGCCGAGATCATCTACACCGACTCGTCCAACCGGCTCTCCCAGGCTAACGGCACCGACACCGGCGCCGACCACCAGGGCGCGCCGCTCGATGTCGTCATCCGCCAGCGCACCGGCCTCAACGCGTGGACCGGCAAACCGCTCAAGTCCGACGACACGACGACGCCGGCGGCCGGCGTGGTCGACCCCGCCGGTGACGCGCTGATGAAGCCGCTCGGCGGTCAGAACGTCTACGGCGCCGACATCACGTCGCTGAAGACCGACTACACCGGCGAGTCGCTGAAGATCACCATCGTGACGAAGGGCCTCACGCTCGGCTCGGTCGCGAACACCGGCGGGACACCGTTCGCGCAGATCGTCGCCCGCTGGCAGGTCGGCGACGTGCTGTACCACGCGGGCGTCGAGCAGGCCGCCGGCGGTGGCCCGCTGACGGCGTTCGCCGGGCCGACCAAGTCGGTCGACCTCTGCTCGGTCTCCGGGTGCAAGCCGAACTACCTCGACTACCGCAACGACCCGACGCTGCCGCAGGCGACTGTGAAGACGAGCGGGACCGGGCCGACCACGTACGCGATCACCGTGCCGAAGGGTGCGATCGGCAACCCGAAGAACACCGCGCTGTTCGAGTCGGTCATGGCGTTCACGGCCCTCGCGCCGCGGTCGGCCACCGTGCCGCTCGACAACCCGTCGGCCGAGGCGGACGAGGTCAACGTCCAGATCGAGGGCACCCGGACGTACAACTATCGGCGCGGGGCGCGGAAGATGCTGCACCCGGGCAAGAGGGCGCTGGCCGGCCCCGGCACGCCCGGCTACCACGAGAAGCCGGGCCGCGGCTCGCGCACGCCCGCGCGGACCGCGCCCGCCGCGGCGGGGATCCTCGTCGTGCCGCCGCTCGCGATCTGGCGTCGCCGTGCGCGGCGCGCCGGGGTTCGCTGACCGGCTACGTCCCGAACGGCAGCGGGTTGGGCGCACTGCACGCGGTGTGGGCCTCGCCGTTGACGCTGACGTGCTCGCAGACCGTGAAGACGTCGCTGGCCGCCGCGGTGAACTGAAGCTGGCCCGCCGCGGCGACGACGCCGGTCCCGGTCCCGCTGACGAACGTGCCCTGGCTGACGCCGTTGACCTTCAGCTCGCACGACGCCGCCACCACCGCCGTGGGCGCGGGCACGCCGTTCGCCGTCGTCGCCACGACGACGAGGGAGATGGCCCAGTTCTGCCAGCCCGCCTCGCGGGTCGGGTCGTCGACCGCGAACGCGCGGCAGCCGCCGAGGTAGTGGTAGTTCGGATGGGCCTGCGCCGGCACTCCCGTAGCCAGCAGACCGGCCGCTATCGCGCCGGCGAGCAGGTGCTTCACGGTGACTCCCTGGGCTGGGCACGCACCCCCGTAGCGGGCCACCCGCGCGCGCCGGGCCGCACCCTACGGCGAAACCGTCCGGTATATCCGTCACTGAGGGCAATCGGTCGGGGTAGCGTCAAGGCCGTGCGCGCGGCCCGACACCGAGACGAGACGCCGCGCGCGCTGCCCGACCGGGCGGCGTTGCTCGGCACCCGACCGGGCGACCTGCTGCTCGCCCAGCTCGCGTCCCGGTGGGTCGACACCGCGCCGGCGTACTCGCTAGGCAACGCAGTGGGGCTGTTCCACTTCTTCGGCGACGAGCCGGACCTCGTCATCGTCGGCGACCCGGACGACGCGGCGGACCTGGTGGCGGCGTTCGACGCGCCGCGCCTCTCGGTGCCGCGCGCCGCGGCCGACCGCGTACTGGCCGAGCACGACTACCGGCACGAGGTGGGCTGGGCGTTCCGCTGGACCGACGTGCCGCCGCCGGCGCCCGACGACGTCGGATGGCTGCCACCCGAGGACGACAAGGAGGTCGCGGACCTGCTCGCGGCCGGGTTCCCCGACGCGTCGTTGCCGGTCGGCCACCCCGACGTACGACGCTGGGCGGGCCTGCGCAGGGACGGCCGGCTCGTCGCGTGCGCGGCCGACGCGACGTCCGTACCCGGCCTCGGGTTCCTCGCCTCGATCACGACGCACCCCGACGTGCGCGGCACCGGCGCGGGCACCGCCGTCACCGCGTGGGCCACCGCCGCGCTGGTCCGCGAGCACGGCGCGTGCGGCCTCTGGCACATGGCGGACAACGCCCCCGCCGTCGCCGTCTACGACCGCCTCGGCTATCGCGCCGACGACCCGATGGCGTACCTAGTTCGCGACTGATCCCGGCGGCGGGGCGTCGACCCCGGCCTCCTTGCGCTGGTCGGGCGTGATGGGCGTCGGCGCGCCGGTCAGCGGGTCGCCGCCGGACGCGGTCTTCGGGAACGCCATGACCTCGCGGATCGAGTCGTGTCCGGCCAGCATCGCGGCGAGGCGGTCCATGCCGAACGCGATGCCGCCGTGCGGCGGCGGGCCGTACTCGAACGCCTCGAGCAGGAACCCGAACTTGTCCTTGGCCTCGCCCTCGGTGAGCCCGATGGTGTCGAAGACGCGACGCTGCATGTCGCTGCGGTGGATACGGATCGACCCGCCGCCGAGCTCGACGCCGTTGAGGACGAGGTCGTACGCCCGGGCCAGCGCGTCGGCTGGGCGTGAGTCGAAGGTCTCCTCCCACTCGACCGCGGGCGCGGTGAACGGGTGGTGCACCGCGGTCCAGCCGCCGCCGTCGACGGGCTCGAACATCGGCGCGTCGACGATCCAGAGGAACTGCCACTCCCCCTCGCGGACCAGGCCGCGGTCCTTGCCGACGGCGACGCGGAGCGCGCCGAGCTGTTCCAGCGCCTTGGTGCGGTTGGTGTCCGCGACGACGAAGACCAGGTCGCCCGGCGCGGCGCCGCAGGCCGTCGCGAACCCGGCCGACTCCGCGTCCGAGAAGAACTTCGCGAGCGGCGAACGCAGCGTCCCGTCGTCCTCGATCGCGACCCACGCGAGACCCTTGCCGCCGCGGCCCTTGGCCCAGTCGACCCAGCCGTCGAGCTGCTTGCGGGTGAGATCGGCACCGGCCGGCACGAGGACCGCGCCGACGTGTCCGCCGGCGTCGAGTGCGGTCTTGAACACCCCGACCTCGGTCTGCGCGAACAGCGGCGCGAGGTCGACGAGCTCGAGGTCGAAGCGGAGGTCGGGCTTGTCCGAGCCGTACCGCCGCATCGCGTCGTGGAACGCCATCCGCGGGAACGGCGTCGGGATCTCGACGTCGAGCACCTCCCGCCAGACGCGCGGGACCAACTGCTCGATGAGGCCGTACACGTCCTCCTCGTCGAGGAACGACAGCTCCACGTCGAGCTGGGTGAACTCCGGCTGCCGGTCGGCCCGCAGGTCCTCGTCGCGATAGCACCGGGCGATCTGGTAGTAGCGCTCGAAGCCCGCCACCATGAGCAGCTGCTTGAAGAGCTGCGGTGACTGCGGCAGCGCGTACCAGGTCCCGGGCTGCAGCCGGCACGGCACGAGGAAGTCGCGCGCGCCCTCGGGGGTGGACCTCGTCAGCGTCGGCGTCTCGATGTCGAGGAAGCCGTGCTCGTCCATGACCTCGCGGATGACGCGAGTCATCTGCGCGCGGGTCCGCAGCGCGCCCGCCGCGTCGGCCCGGCGCATGTCGAGGTAGCGGTACCGCAGCCGAGTGCTCTCGTCGACCTCGCCCTGCTGGCCCTCGATCTGGAACGGCAACGGTGCCGCGGCCGACAGGACGTCGACCGACGACGCGGTCACCTCGACGGCACCCGTCGGGAGGTCGGGGTTCTCGTTGCCGGGCGGGCGCGGCCCGACGGTCCCGCGGACGAGGACGCAGTACTCGGCGCGCAGGTCGTGCGCCGCCTCCGCGGGAGCGCCTTCGCGGAAGACGACCTGAACGACGCCACTGGCGTCGCGCAGGTCGATGAACACCACGCCACCGTGGTCGCGACGCCGCGCGACCCAGCCGGCGAGCGTGACGTCGGTGCCGGCGTGCTCCGCGCGGAGCGTGCCGGCTTCGTGCGTGCGGATCATTCCTCGTCCTCTGGGGTGCTCGCGGTCGGGTCGATGGTGTC
>CBQZLL010000030.1:0-16682 GCA_967749945.1 uncultured Frankiaceae bacterium | reverse complement strand
TGCCGCCACCGCCGCCGGCGACTACGACGCGGGTGGCCAGAGTCGTGCCGAGGCGGCGCACGTCGGAGCCGCCACCGCCGCCGGCGCCGTAGCTGTTTCCGCTGCCTCCGCCGTTGAACCCGCTGTTGTCCCCGCCGCCGGTGGTGCCCGCGCCGCCCACGTTGACCTGGATCCACTCGCCGGGGGTCACGACCAGAGCGGCCTGGACCCGGCCGCCGCGACCGCCGTACTCGCCGACGCGGGACCCGCCCTGTGCTCCCTGCGCGTCGACTTGGATCGTCGTGACGCCGTCGGGGACGGTGAACCACTGCGGCCCGCCGGAGTAGGCGAAGGATGACGAGGACGGAGCAGGCGTCGCCAGGGTCGCGCGCGTGGGCGGGTAGCTGATCACGACCTGGCCGTTGCCCTTTCGCCAGCCCGTGTCATACGCCACGCCGGCCGCCGCGGCACTCACCCAACTCGACCCCCCGCCGGCACCGCCGCCCGTCTCACCCCCGCACGAGCCGCCGCCACCTCCGCCGTAGTACCCGCCGCCTCCGCCACCGCCCCGCCGGTAGCCCGTGACACCGCCACTCCCGCCGGTGCCCAGCGTCCCGGCGGAGCCGTTCTGAACGCCGGTGCCGCCCGTACCGCCGACGGTTTGGGAGGCGCCGCCGCCCGCAGCGCCTGCGCAGGAGCCGTTGTCGCCGCCCGACCCGGCGAGGCCGCCACCGGCGCCGCCCGCGCCGAGGATGCTGGAGTTGACCTCGCCGGTGCCGCCGCCACCGCCGGCGACGACGACCCGGCTGGCCAGCGTCGTCCCCGCGCGCCGGACGTCCGAGCCGCCACCGCCGCCGGCGCCATAGCTATTACCGCTGCCTCCGCCGTTGAACCCGCCGTTGTCCCCACCGCCGGTGCCTCCCGCGCCGCCCACGTTGACCTGGAGCACTTCGCCCGGCGTCACCGCCAGCGTGGCCTGCACCCGACCCCCGAGCCCGCCGTACTCCTGGACCCGGGAGCCGCCCACCGCGCCCTGGGCGTCCACCCGGATCGCCGTCACGCCGTCGGGCACGGTGAACCACTGCGGCCCACCGGTATAGGCGAACGTCGCGGAGCCGGTCGGCGGATCGACCGCTGCCGGCGTCGCCGGTGGGTAGCTGACCACGACCTGGCCGTTGCCCCGTCGCCACCCCGTGTCGTAGGTCACCTCGGAGGCCGCCGCGCTCGCCCAGCTCGACCCGCCGCCGGCGCCACCACCAGTCGTGCCCGAACAGGCCCCGCCGCCGCCCCCGCCGTAGTAGCCGCCGCCCCCGCCACCACCGCGCCGGTCCGCACCGGCACCGCCGTTCCCGCCGATGCCCAGCGTCCCGGCAGTACCGTTCTGCGAGCCGGTGCCGCCGACACCGCCGGCGGTCTGGGTACCGGCGCGGCCGGCCGCGCCGGCGCACGAGCCGTCGTTGCCGTTGGCGCCGGAAACCCCGCCACCCGAACCGCCCGCGCCAAGGATGCTGGAGTCGACCTCGCCGGTGCCTCCGCCGCCGCCCGCGACCACGACCCGGCTCGCTAGCGTCGTCCCGGCGCGCCGGACGTCCGAGCCGCCACCCCCGCCGCCGCCGTAGCTGTTGCCGTTGCCGCCGCCGTTGACGCCGCCCGTGCCGAAGTTGCTGCCGACGCCACCGATGTTGACCTGGATCGTCTCGCCCGGCGTCACCGCCAGCGTGGCCTGCACCCGCCCGCCGAGCCCGCCGTACTCCTGGACCCGCGTGCCACCTGCCCCGCCCTGCGCGTCGACCCGGATCGCCGTCACTCCGTCCGGCACGGTGAACCACTGGGGCGCGCCCGTGTAGGAGAACGTCGCGGAGCCGGTCGGCGGATCGACCGAAGCGGGCGTTGTCGGCGGGTAGGTCACGATGACCTGGCCGTTCCCCCGCCGCCATCCGGTGTTGTACGTCACCTCGGTGGCTGCCAGGCTCACCCAGCTCGACCCGCCGCCACCACCGCCACCCGTGTCGCCGCCGCACGAGCCGCCGCCGCCACCGCCGTAGTACCCGCCGCCACCGCCGCCGCCGTGGTGGTCCGTACCGCCGCCGATTCCGCCGGTGCCCAGCGTCCCCGCTGTGCCGTTCTGCGATCCGGCACCCCCGGGCACCTCCGGCCGTCTGGGTGCCGCCGCGCCCAGCCCCGCCGGCACAGGAGCCCTCATTGCCGGTCGACCGGGTGAGCCCGCCGCCCGAGCCGCCCGCGCCCAGGAGGCTCGAGTCGGCGTCGCTGGTCCCGCCGCCGCCACCGGCGACCACGACCCGGTTGCCCAGCGTCGTGCCCGCCCGGCGCAGATCGCTTCCGCCACCGCCCCCGCCGCCGTAGAACCCGCCGCCCCCGCCGCCGTTGAAGCCCCCGGCGCCGCCCCAGCCGCCGCCCACGCCGCCGACGTTGACCTGGATCGTCTCGCCCGGCGTCACCGACAAGGTCGCCTGCGCGCGACCGCCGAGCCCGCCGTACTCCTGCACCCGCGAGCCGCCCTCGGCGCCCTGCACGTCGACGCGGATCGCCGTCACGCCCGTCGGCACTGTCCAGCTCTGCGCCGCGCCGGTGTACGCGAACGTCACCGTCGTCGGGTCGGTCGCGTGCGCGGCGGGCTGGACCACAGCCAGTGACGCGAGCACCGTCGCGACGCCGCACAGCACCCCCGTGACCTGCCGCCGCATGGAGCATCCGCGCATCGACGTTCCCTCCCGAGAGCCACCACCGGCTCGAACCGTCGGACGGGCGACGCAGCTGCGCTACGCCTACCAGGGTCTTCGGCCCATCGGCGGCAAGGATGAACGTCACCGGCGAGAATGGCAATTGGTCAACGCGGGAACCACCTGAACTGACTACGGCGACATAGCCTCGACCGCCCGCGCGCAAGGCACGTACCGCCACCGCGCGGTTCACCCGGCCGCGAAACTCGCTACGGGACCCGCCAGACGACGAAGTCGTACTTCACCTGTTTCTCGAAATGCGGGCGCTCGATCTCGCTCTCCTGCCAGAACGGCATCGATCCGTCGAGATGCAGCGCTGGTTGCAGGTGCAGGCCCTCCAGCCCCGGTGGGTACTCCTCGCCGTTCCACACGACGAACAGCGGGTCGCTCGCGAACGCTTGGTGGTAGCCGGTGACGTACGACGCGAGCTGCTCCTGCTCCTTGGGCAACAGCACGGACAGCTCCTGGCGCTCCAGCCAGACCGACACCGCCCAGAGCGTCGTGGGATGTGCGCAGCAGGACGTCTGTCGCTGCCACAGGTACACGCCCCGCTGCGTGCCGGAGAGCGCGGCGATCTTCTCGGAGACGCCGAACGCGCCGCCCCACTCGTCATGCGACCGGAGCGGCCACGACTGGCCGAGGAACACCGCGACGAGCCCGAGCGTCGCGAGCAGCGCGGGGATCCGCAACGGTCGCTTGCCGCGCCATTGCCACATCCACGCGAAGCCCAGCGCGAGCGCGATGAGGACGATCAGCCCGGGCAGCACGTTGGAGACGTAGCGGCGCGCCCACCACATGAGACGGGTGGAGTTCTTCGCGTGCAGCGCGAACAGCGGCGTGAGGAACAGCGTCGGCAGGATCGCCGCCCAGGCGGCGGTACGCCACCGCCGTAACGCGACGACGGGGAGGCCGAGACCGGCGAGCGCGAAGCCCGGCAGGGTGACGAACCAGGCGAGCCGGATCAGGCTGCGCTCGTCGTACGACCGAACGGTCTTGCCGCGGTCGAAGACGTAGCTCGGGCCGAACAGCCTGGGCCGCAGGAACCCGACGAGCAGCAGCAGGCCGAACACCGCGCACACCGCGAAGCCCGCGATGAGCTGCGTGCGGCGTTGCGTCGCGAGCTCGACCAGCCGACCGACGGGTCGGCGCAGCACCATGCGCGCGCCGGCCGCCGCGCCGACGAGCAGTACGAGCAGCGCGAGCGTTTTGCCGAGTCCCGGCACGCCATTGTCCAAGGTGTACGGCTTGGCCGTCCCGTACGCCTGGAACAGCGCGTACGGCAGCACCAGACCGAGACCCGCCGCGCCCCAGGCGGTCTCCCCGTCGGCCCGCCGCGACACCCAGAGCGCGCCGAGCGTCGCCGCCGCGAGGATGACGAGCAGCCAGCCGTCCGCGCGGTTGAGGAACCCGACACCGGCGAGGACGCCCGCGAGGAACGCGGCCGGACGCCAGCGTTCCTGTGCCGCGACGACCGCGGCGAACACGCCGCCGACGAACAACGCCTGCGCCATCACCTCGCTCGACGGGAACTTCGCCTGCCAGACCTCGAGCATGTTCGTCGCGAGCAACGCGCCGCCGATGACAGCGGGCGCGAGGCCACCGACGCGACGCAGCAACGCGACGAGCACCATCACCGCGATGACGCCACACAACGGCGTCGTCGCGGTGATCCCGCCGAAGCCGGCGACGTCGTACATGGTCGCGAGGAGCGACGGCCACAGGTGGTAGAACTGCGGCACGATCAGCCCGGTCTCGTCGTTGCGGATCCACTGCGCCGGAAGGCGCGCTCCGGGTGACGACTCGACGACGAACAGGTCGCCGTGCGCGAGTGCCGGGTCGGTGTACGAGTACGACCCGCCGCGCGCGATCTGCACGGAGTGCGCGACGTACGACCCGGGGTCCTTGTCGGCGACGCCGTAGGAGAACCCTGGGAAGAACATCACCCCCGCGACGACGCCGGACGCGAGCACCGCGAGCAGCCCGTTGCGGTCGTGGCTGATCGCCGACCGCCCGCCGAACCGCAGCACCCCCCAGGCCAGTGCGGCCAGCACGACGACGCTGGTGATGAGGACGGCGGGCAGCGAGTGGTGATGCGCGTGCGCCCACGCCAAGGAGACGGTCCCTACGACCGCGAGCACGACGACGGGTACGCCGGCCACGAGGTCGGCGCTCGTCAGGGTGGGTCGGGTGCTCGCCGGCTCGGCCATCGCGGGGAGCATAACCGGGCCGCCTATCATCGCCAGACATGACCGCTGCGACCGAGGCGCGCGCGACGGCGCAGTCCCGGCTGCGGTGGGAACTGCTCGTCAACCTGGTCCGCAAGGACCTCAAGGTGAAGTACCAGAGCTCCGCGCTGGGCTTCGTCTGGTCGCTCGCGACGCCGCTGCTGCTGCTCGCCGTCTACTACCTGGTGTTCGGCTTCATCCTGCGCAACGGCATCCCGAACTTCGCCGTCTACCTGATGGCCGGGCTGCTGCCGTGGAACGCGTTCGCGGCGAGCCTGTCGTTCGGCTGCGGCAGCGTCGTCGGCAACGCCAACCTGGTGAAGAAGGTGCGCTTCCCGACCAGCGTGCTGCCGCTCGCGTCGGTCGGGTACGCCGCCGTGCACTTCGTGCTCCAGATGGGCGTGTTCGCGGTGTTCCTGCTCGCGTTCCATCGCGCGTCGTTCGGGCCGCAGCTCGTGCTGCTGATCCCCGCGACGCTGGTGCTGCTCGTCTTCGCCGTCGGGCTCGCGCTCCTCGTCTCGTCGCTGACCGTCCGCTACCGCGACGTGCAGCACCTGCTCGAGGTCGTGCTGCTCGCCTGGTTCTGGCTCAACCCGGTGATCTACGGCATGAACCTCGTGCGGTCGCGACTCGTGCCGCACGGCCTCTACTGGGCGTACTTCCTCAACCCGATGGCGGGCGTCGTCGCGGCGTTCCAGCGCGCCATCTACGCGACCACCGACGTGACGACGCCGGGTGGGCGGGTGCAGCTGCTGGCGTACCGCGGCTACGGCGGCTACCTGCTCCAGCTCGGCATTGGCGGCGCGGTCTCGGTCGTCACGTTCCTCGCGGGGCTGACGGTCTTCCGGCGGATGCGCGGCGACTTCGCCGAGGATCTGTAGTGTCCGTCGCCATCGCGGCGCGCGGCGTCTCGAAGCGGTTCCTGCTGCACCGCAAGCGCGCGACCAGTCTCAAGGAGCGCTTCGTCAACCGCGGCCGGGAGGCCGAGGAGTTCTGGGCCTTGCGCGACCTCACCGTCGACGTCGAACGCGGCGAGACGGTCGGCCTGATCGGCGCGAACGGCTCCGGCAAGAGCACCACGCTGAAGCTGCTGGCGGGCATCCTCCGGCCGACGTCCGGCACGGTCACCGTCAACGGCCGCATCGCGTCGCTGCTGGAGCTCGGTGCCGGGTTCAACGGCGAGCTGTCCGGCCGCGACAACATCTACCTCAACGCGTCGCTGCTCGGCCTCTCCCGCAAGGAGGTCGACAGGCACTTCGACGCGATCGTCGAGTTCAGCGAGCTGGCGCCGTTCATCGACAACCACGTCAAGAACTACTCGTCGGGCATGTACGTCCGGCTCGGCTTCGCCGTCGCGGTGCACATCGACCCCGACATCCTGCTCGTCGACGAGGTGCTCGCGGTCGGCGACGAGGCGTTCCAGCAGAAGTGCCTCACCAAGATCGAGGAGTTCCAGAGCGAGGGGCGGACGATCCTGCTGGTCAGCCACTCGCTCGACCTGGTCGAGAAGATCTGCACCCGGTCGATCGTCCTCGACCACGGCGTCGCGAAGTTCATCGGCGACCCGGCGTTCGCGACGGGGACGTTGCGCGGCATCCTCGGCACCGCGCAGCACCAGCCGAAGGTCGTCGCCGACCCGACCGCGCCACGCGGCCTCGCGTTCCACCGCGCGACGGTCTCGGACGCGCCGGGTGGCGAGCCGCAGAGCGGGTTCTTCGGCGGCGGGCCGTGGGCCGTCCGCATCGAGATCGACGTGCTGCCCGACGAGCCCGCGGGCGGTCAGGTGTCGTGCGTCGTGCTCGGCGCCGGCGACATCCCGATCTGGGTGATGGGCCACGACGGCAGCGCGGTCGTCCCGCCGGTGCCCGGCCGGTACGCCGTCGACTTCGTCGTGCCGGAGCTGCCGCCGGTCGTCGGCGGGTTCATCCTCGCCGTCGGCGTCACCGACCCGGAGTCCGAGGTCATGTTCGCGGCGACGCGGTTCGAGGACACGTTCAGCATCCGTGGCGGCAGCACCCCCGGCATTGTCGACGTGCCGTACACCGTGACGGTGACCTCGTGAGCCGCGCGACGATCGTCGTCGTCAACTGGAACGGCGCGCACCTCCTCGGCGCGTGCCTCGACGCGGTCGCGAAGCAGGACCTCGACGACGTCGAGACGTGGGTCGCCGACAACGCGTCGACCGACGGCTCGGTCGAGCTGCTGCGGCGCGACTACCCGTGGGTGCGTGTCGTCGAGACCGGTGGCAACCTCGGCTTCGCGGGCGGCAACAACGCGGCGTTGCGCGAGGTGACGACGCCGTACGTCGTGCTGCTCAACAACGACGCGGTCCCCGACCCGGGCTGGCTGCGCGCGACGCTCGCGGCATTCGACGGCCGCCCGCACGTCGGCTGCGTCACGCCGAAGATCCTGTTCCTGCCGAAGTTCGTCCGCGTCCGCCTGGAGACGGAGGGCTTCGTCCCAGGACCGCAGGACACTCGCGACCTCGGCGTCCGCGTCTACGACGTGTCCGGCACCGAGGGCAAGCCGCTCTGGGAGCGGCTCACGTACGGACCCGAGGCCGGCTTCACCTGGACCCGGCCGAGCGGGGAGTTCCTCCTGCCCGTCGGCGACGGTCCGGTGACGATCACCTGGGCCGCCGAACGCGACAAGGACGTCACGCTCTCCTGGGACGGGGGCGCGGTGACGCTGCCGGTGACGACGAGTCCCGCGCCGGTGACGTTCGACGTCGACGGGCCGCGGATCGACGTCGTCAACAACGCGGGCGGCATCGTGTTCGCCGACGGCTACGGCGCCGACCGCGGCTTCCAGGAGGCCGACGCGGGCCAGTACGACAAGCCGGTCGAGGTGTTCAACTTCTGCGGCAACGGTGCCGCGTTCCCGACCCACGTACTGCGCGAAGTCGGGCTCTTCGACGACGACTTCTTCCTCTACTACGAGGACACCGACCTCTCGTGGCGGCTGCGCGCGGCGGGCTGGGCCGTGCACTACGAGCCGTCCGCGCTGCTGCGCCACCACCACGCCGCGAGCAGCGGCGAGGCGTCACCGGTGTTCCGGTTCCACGTCGACCGCAACCGGCTGCTCATGCTGACGAAGAACGCGTCGGCGCGACTCGCGTTGTCGCAGGTGCTGCGCTATCCGCTGACGACCGCGTCCGTCGCGCTGCGCGCGATCCGGGCCGGTCACGCGCGCGCGGCGGCGCGACCGACGTTGCTGCGGCTGCGGGTCATGGCGTCGTACCTCCGGCTGCTGCCCGCGATGCTCACCCGGCGTCGTCACATCGACCGGACGCGCAAGACCTCGCGCGCCGAGCTCGAACGCTGGCTGGTCCCTCGACCGTGAGAGTCGGACTCGACGCGACCCCGCTGCTCGGGACGAGGACGGGCGTGGGGACGTACGTCGCCGGACTCCTCGACGGGTTCCTCGCCCTGGACGAACGACCGGACGCGGTGCTGACGGCGTTCACCTGGCGAGGGGTCGAGGGCTTGCCCGACGGGTGGCCGCGGGCGCCGCGACGGTTCTCGGCGCGCGCGCTCCAGGCCGCCTGGCAGCGCGCGGCCTGGCCGCCCGTCGAGTGGCTGTCGGGGCGCGTCGACGTGTTCCACGGCACCAACTTCGTGTTGCCGCCGGCGCGGCGTGCGGCCGGGGTCGTGACGATCCACGACCTCGCGTACGACGCGCACGCCGACACCGTCACGCCCGCGTCGTTGCGCTACCGGACGCTCGTGCCGCGCGCGTTGCACCGTGGCGCCGTCGTCGCGGCGCCGTCGGAGACCGTGGCCGGCGAGGTCCGCGACCGGTACGGCCTCGCGCCCGAGCGCGTCGTCGTGACACCGCTCGGCGTCGCGCGGCACTGGTACGGCACGCACCCCCGCTACCCGAGACTCCCGGACGAGTACGTGGTGTTCGTCGGCAGCCGCGAGCCGCGCAAGAACCTGCCCGTGCTGCTCGCCGCGATGGCGCGCCTCCCCGACGCGCCGCCGCTGGTCCTCGTCGGCCCGCCGGGCTGGGGTCCGGCCGTCGACCCGGCGGGTGCGATCGCCCTCGGCTACCTGGCGGGCGAGGACCTCGCCGCCGTCGTCGCGAACGCGAGCGCGTTCGTGTTCCCGTCGCGCTACGAGGGGTTCGGCCTGCCGCCGCTGGAGGCGCTGGCGACGGGCACGCCCGTGGTCGTGAGCGACCTGCCGGTGCTGCGCGAGGTGCTCGGGTCGCACGCGACGTACGCCCCCACCGGCGACGCGGACGCGCTCACCGCGGCAATCGCAACGACGCTCGCGGATGGCGACGGCGGCCGCCCGGGACGCGCCGCGCGGAGCGCGCACGCTGCGGCGTACACCTGGGCGCGCTGCGCGCGCGCGACGGTCGGCGCCTACGACCGAGCCCTTACCATGGCCGCGCGATGAGCACCGTCGAGAGCGACTACTACGCGTTCATGGGATTCGACCCGGCCCACACGAGGGACGTGCTGGCGTTCTACGTCCCGATGTTCGCCGGGCGCGGGCCGGTGCTCGAGCTCGCGTGCGGGCGCGGCGAGTTCCTCGACCTGCTGCGCGAGGCGGGCGTCGCCGCGCGGGGCGTCGACCTCGACGAGGGCATGGTGCGTGCGGCGCGCGACCGGGGCCACGACGTACACCTCGGCGACGCGCTCGACGCGCTCGACACCGCGGAGCCCGGGACGTACGGCGGGGTGTTCGCCGCGCACTTCGTCGAGCACCTGACGCCCGAGGCCGCGATGCGGCTGGTGCACGGGGCGAAACGAGCACTGCGCCCGGGCGGGCGGCTGGTGCTCGCGACGCCGAACGCCGCGTCGCTGTCGGTGCTCGGCTACGACTTCTGGAAGGACCCGACGCACGTCCGGTTCTACGACCCGATGCTGCTGCGGTTCCTCTGCACCGAGGCGGGGCTCACGGTTGCCGACTCGGGAACGAACCCGCGCAACGACCCCGGACCGCCGCCGCACCTGCACGCGCCGGGCGCGGAGACGCACCCACCGTTGACCGAGCTCATCGCCGACGCCGTGGGCGGCGGGCGCCCCGCCAAGGAGGCCGACCGCGCGCCCCCGCGCGGCCCCCCGCGCAACGTCGGATCGGAACGCCTGCGCGTCACCGAAGAGACACTGGTCGGCCTGCAACGCGCGCACGAGGGCTTGCTCGCCGCGCTCTACCCGGGCAACGAGGTGTACGTGGTCGCGGATGCCTGACCGGCGCCGGGCCGCGGTCTACAACCGGTTCTGGCAGTCGCAAGGTGGCGGTGAGCGGCACAGTGGGAAGCTCGCCGAGGTGCTCGCCGCCGACGGCTGGGCGGTCGACCTCCTCGGCCACCCGGGCGTCGACCGCGACGAGCTCGCCGACCACCTCGGCCTCGACCTGTCGGGGACGGCACTGCGCCTCGTACCGGACTCGGGCGACCGCGACATCGAACGCATCAGCGCCGAGTACGACCTGTTCGTCAACGCCACGCACATGAGCCGCGTGCACGCCCGGGCGGCACACAACGTGTACCTCTGCTACTTCCCGACGCCGCACGACTTCGACGCCGCGCGATGGCGGCGGTTCGTCCTGCGGCACGTCGCGCCGCGCGTCGCGCGGGGACTCCCGGGACGGCTCGAACACGGCGTCGGCTGGTTCCCGCCGGAGGGTGGGCTCCGCCGTTCGTGGGCCTGGACGCAAGGCGACGCGGTCATCGCGCTGCCCCCCGGACACCACCGGCACCTGAGCATGGATCTAGGGCGACCGGGCGGCCCGCCCGCGATGCTGACCATCACCGACGAGAACGGCACCGAGCTCGCCACCGTCGCGGTCACCGAGGCGTTCGCCTCGCACGACTTCGACTTCGGGACCGCGGCCCACGGATCGGAGCTGCACCTGCGGTCGGACACGTTCTCGCCCGGCGGGCACGACACCCGCGGACTCGGCGTCGCGGTGAGCCGGCTGCGGCTCGGCGAGGAGGGCGAGAACTGGCGGATGCGGGTGGTCTTCCGCTTCCCGTGGCTGTTGCTCGACCCGACGGACCTGTCGTTCCTCGGGTCGTACGAGCGCATCCTGGCGAACTCGGAGTTCACCCGCGGGTGGATATCGCGGCTCTGGCGGCGCGACTCGTCGGTGCTGTTCCCGCCGATCCAGGTCGGCGACATCGCGCCCGCGTCGGTGCGGACGAAGACCGTCGTCAGCGTCGGCCGGTTCTTCCGCCCGGGGCTCGGGCACGCGAAGCGGCAGCTCGAGATGGTCCGCATCTTCGGCGACCTGCACCGGTCCGGACGGTTGCCGGGGTGGACGTTCCACGTCCTCGGTGGCGTCGAGCCGGCCAACGAGTCGTACCTCGCGGAGGTCCAGGCGGCGGCGGCGGGACTCCCTGTCGAGATCCACCCGAACGCGCCGCGGTCCCTCGTCGAACGCCTGCTCGACGAGGCGAGCATCTTCTGGTCGGCGACCGGCCTCGGCGAGCGCGAGGACAAGGCGCCGTGGAACATGGAGCACTTCGGCATGACGACCGTCGAGGCGATGGCAGGAGGCTGCGTCCCCGTCGTCATCGACCGAGCGGGGCAACGCGAGATCGTCCGCGACGGCGTCGACGGGTTCCGCTGGTCGACGCCGGAGGAACTCGCCGAACGCACGGTGCGGCTCGCGAACGACGACGTGCTCCGTGGCCGGCTCGCCGGGACCGCGGTGGTCCGCGCGGCGGAGTTCTCCGAAGAGGCGTTCGCCAAGCGCTGGCACGAGATCGCGACCGAGCTCGGCCTCTAGTAGGGCTTGGCGAAACGCTCGTCGCGGCGTGCGTCGCCAGCCCACATCTCGTGATCTTGGCGATGTTCTGCACGCATATGGTGCACAACCTCGCCAAGATCACGAAGTTCTGGGAAGGCTGAACCGATCCCGGCCGTTTCGCCAAGCCCTACTAGTAGATCAACCGCACCAGCGCGTCGGCGAGCCCCGCGAGGTCGACCTTTCCTTCGGGATCGACCCGGCACACCATGGGCGCGCCGAGAGCGATGTCGCGGTGGCCGTCGCCGTCGCAGTCGACGCTCTGCCCGGCCGTCGCGCCGGTGCCACCCGCGACACTCGCGAGGTCGGTGTACGTGTCCTGCTGCGACAGCACCGTCATCACGTCCACCCCGACGACCGTGACGTTCGCGGCGCGCAGCCGGTCGATGGTCGAGGCGATCGTCGGATGCTCGTTGCCCTCCTGCATCGGAGCGTCGGTGATGAGCACGACGACCCGATGCGCGCCGGAGCGGAACGTCGCGCCCTGCCCGTCCATGGTGTACGGCAGGTGCCCGATGCCGAGCGTTCCGTCGAGCGCGAGCGTGTCGGCCTCCGCCAGATCTCCGCCACCGCCCGCGGCCAGGACGTCGTTGAAGTCCTGGTAGCCAGCCGCGATGTCGCGAACGCGCTGGTAGACCTTGTTGGTGTCGCCGACGTCAGTGTCGCGGAAGGTGCCGAGCCCCCACTGCAGGGGCACGCCGTCCGTGACGAGCCGGTCGTACAGCGACCGCACGATCGGGTCCAGCTTCTGGATCGGCATGCTGCCCGTCGCGTCGAGGAGGACGTAGACGTCCATGCGCCCCGACGGGTGTGGCAGTGAGCCGACGACCACCGGAGCCTCTGACGCGCTGGCAGGTTCGGCGGTCGTCGCCGGCCCCGACGACGGACCGCCGCTCCCGGCCGTCGGCGTTCCGTCGAAAGCCGACGGCGAGGCCGAGGGTGACGCATCCGTCGACGGCGTGACCGTCTCGGTCGGCGACGGACCCGGGTCGACCGGCTGAAGGCCCGACGAACCACCGCCTGAGCCGGTGAACGTCGTCGCCAGGAACACCGCGGTGACCGCGGCACACGACGCCGCCACCACACGCTGCTGACGGCGACGCCGTACGACGGCGAACGCACCGCGCACGCGGTCGCCCGCTACGGGCTGCCGTGTGGTCGCGCGCCGCAATACCTCGCGCAGCCAGGTCTCGTCGCTCATGCCAGCGCCTCCCCGGTCAGCAGGCCATCCCAGACGTTCAGGTCACGCAGCCGGGCGAGGGCCGTCGCGTGGGTGCTCTTCACGGTGCCGAGCGGCATCCCGAGCGCGGCCGCGGTGTCGGCTTCAGTCAGGTCGTCGAAGTACCGCAGGACGACGACCGCGCGCTGCCGCGGCGTCAGCGTCGCCAGCGCACGGTTCACGGCGTGCGCGACGTCGACGGCGTCGTACGGCGTCTGCCCGGCGACGTCGGGCAGGTCGCCCGTCGGTATCTCCGCGCGCCACTTCCGCCGCCACCAGGCCGTCGCGGTCCGGGCCATGCAGCGGCGGGTGTACGCCTCGGCCGCTTCGGTCGCGCGGAGCGAGCGCCAGTGGGACCACGTGGTCGCGAGCGCCGACTGCAACAGGTCCTCGCCGCGCGACCAGTCGCCAGTCAGCAGGAACGCGGTGCGCGCCAGCGCGTCACCCCTGCGTACGACGAGATCGCGGAACGCCATCTCAGCTTCGCGGTCCATGGACACCCTCCCACCCCGACAAGAGGGGCCAGACCTCTCAAAAGGTTCGAGAAGGTTACGGGACCGCGCTGCCGCTCGTCGTCGCAGCGGTCAGATCGGCGAGGAGGACGGGGACAGGCGGGACGGCGTCGAGCCCGAGGCGGCGCGCGACGGCCGCGAAGACCGGACGCCGGGCACCCCAGTAGACGAGCCAGGTCGCGCCGACCGGCGTGACGACCCAGGCGCCGTCGGCGGGTGGCGCCGCGGGTCCGACTGGCAACGCGAGGTCGGCGTTCGTCGCGGCCAGCGGCGGGCGACCGAGCCAGGTCGGCACCAGCGACGCCGCGAGCGGGCGTCGCCTCCCCGCGTCGACCAGCCAGGTCGCCGAGCCGTCGGTCACCACGGAGCCCGCCGGGTGCGCGGCGGTGTTCGCGAGTACCGGACCGGCGGGGAGCGGGCCGAAGTCGGCCGCCTCCAGCGCGGGCAGCGTCGCGGCTGCGTAGCCGAGCGCGTTCGCGACACCTGGCGCGAGCGTCACCAGGCGGCCCGACTCGACGACGCGGATCGTCCCGTCGCCGGCTCGCCCGGCGAGCCCGGACGGCGGCAGCCAGCGCGGGCCCGCGAGCGCGGTGAGCTCGCCGGTCTCCGGCCCGACCGCGGTCCGCGGGTCGTACGCGACGAGCGCAGGGTCGACGGTCCGCTTGGTGGTCCCGGACACCTCGATGTAGCCGGATCCGTTGCGCAGCAACGTTCCCGTGGGGTGCGCGGTCGTCCCGACCGGGGCGCCCGTCGGCAACGCTGCGAGGTCGTCGGGTGTCGCCATCGGCGCCGCGGTGGCGTCCCAGCCCAGCGCGGCAGGGTTCGTCAGAGTTCGATACGTACCACCGCTGACGACGACCGCACCGGTGTCCGTCCGCAGCACGATGCCCTCGGGCGGCGCGAGCGGCGGGCCGAGCGGCAGCGCCATGTCACCGGCGAGCGCCCGCGGAGCGGACCAGCCCTTCGCCCAGCGGTTGCGCGACGCGATCGATGTGAACGGCCGCCGCACTCCCGACTCGATCCGGTACGCCGTGCCGTCCGCCGCGAGGATCAGCTCGCCGTCCGGATGCCGCGTCGTGTCGGTCCATGCGGGTCCGACCGGCATCGTCGCGAGCAGGGCGTTCGGCAGCGCGTGCGCACCGGTGAGGCCGAGGGCCGACAGGACCGACGGCGCGATGTGCCGCCGCATGCCGTCGACGGTGACGTACGGCGCGCCCGACGCATCCTTGACGAACATGCCGTCGCGTGGCGGCGCCTGCGGGGCGGGCAGCTCCGCGCGCGAACTGTTGTACGTCTGCAACGCGGGCTGCGGCCGGACCGCACGGCCGAGCGCCGGCGAGACGCCGACGACGCTGCCGGCCTCGATCAGCGCGTACGGGTTGCCGTCACCATGCGCCGTAACGATGCCGGACGGCAGCGGCGACCGCACCGCGACACGAACCGAGTAGGGCCGCGCCTTCGTCTTCGACGTCCACGAGTCCAGCGTCAGCGAGTACGTGTCCGGCGGCACGGGCACGCCTGTCCCGTCGCGCATGTTCCACGTCGCGCTGATCGGCGACGTCGACGGGCTGGAGATGGTGCGCAGCTCCGAGCCGGTGCGCGCGTTGCGGACCGTGAGCCGCCACGCCTGCAACGACGGCACCGTCGCCTTCACCGTGACCGACGATGTCGTCTTGTAGAGCGCCGATGTCGTGGAGACGGACGGGTAATAGAGCGAGGCGCCCATGGACGACTTGATCGCCGCGCGGATCGTCGGGAGCCGGTTGTACGTCTGGTTGCCAGGACACGACGTGAGGCCCGCGTCGCGGTGGCCGGAGACGTTGTTGAACGTCACCTTCGCGCCGGCCGCGTACTTCGTGCCACCCGCCGAGGTGAGCGTCGTCCTCGCGTACGGGTTGACGTAGTGCAGGCCGAGCTTCCACGCGAACACGCGTTCCAACGCGGCGAGCTCCGCCGACGTCGGCGACACGGAGGTATACGTGCCGAGCAGCGAGACGCCGAACGTGTTCGTGTTGAACCCGCCCGTGTGCGCGCCGATGACCGGCCGGTCGACACCGCCGTAGCGGCCCTCGAAGATCCGGCCGTACTTGTCGACGAGGAAGTTGTACCCGATGTCGCTCCACCCGCGGCTCTGCGTGTGGAACGCGTAGACGCTGCGCACCATCGCCGCCGCCTGCGACGACGTGTACGAGTTCGACGTGTCGGTGTGGTGGACGAAGCCCAGCTTGATCGTGTCGCCGTACGACGGGCAGCACGTGCGGAGCCGCTCGTCCGCGCCCCACTGCGCGCGGGTGACGTACGACGGCCGCCCGATCGACGCCTCGGCGCTCGCGTTGCCGAGGGTCGGCGACGCACCGAGCCCGCCGTCGGCGGCGGAGGTCCCTGGGTCGACCAGCGAGACGCGAACGTCGTGCGGCGTGCTGCCGTCGACGACGCCGACCCGGACCTGATACGCGTCCGCGGGCCCGGTGAACCACGGCGCCGTACCGCCACGCAGGCCCGTCGCGCGGGCCTCGGCGGACGCGCCGTCGGGCGTGTGGTCGCCGTCACCGTCGAGCGCGTGCCACTCGGTCCAGACGCCGTGCTGGCGTACCCGCGCCAGGACCTCGACCTCGCCCGTGACGTCGTTCGCCCACGTCACGCCGAACGCCTCGAAAGTGTCGACCGCCGTCGGGTGTGACAGGGCGAGCGGGCGTGCAGTGGGAGGTCCGGCCAGCGTGCCCCAGCCGGGTAGCCGGGATGCCGCCGTCGCGTCGATGCCGCGGACGGCATGCTCGTTGACGGTGGGGGCGACCGGGTGGGGTCGCGGGACCGCGCGCCCGAGCACCGGCAGGGCCAGCGCGACAGGCGTCACGGAGACCAGGACCAGGCTCCGGAGCAAGGGACGCACGGGCTTCACTCTGGTCACGGTCGTCACGCGAGACCAGGCACTTGACCCAATCTCACAAAAGAGTCGCCCCGAGGTCACCCTCGAACGCCGCGTGCAGCGCCGCGCGCCACAGCCGCAGCGGCGCGAGACCGGCAGCGCGCCACGCACGGTCCGACAGCACCGAGTACGCAGGCCGCGGCGCCGGCCGCGGGAAGTCGGCCGTCGTACACGGCGTGACGCGGTCCGGGTCCTCTCCCAATTCCTCGAACACCGCGCGCGCGAACGCAAACCAGGTCGTTTCGCCCGCGTTCGTGCAGTGGTAGATGCCCGGCGCGGGCGCCTGACGAGCCAGCTCGACGAGGCCGGTCGCGAGGTC
>CBQZLL010000029.1:0-16843 GCA_967749945.1 uncultured Frankiaceae bacterium | reverse complement strand
TGGGGCGACGACGAGGACCTGTTCGCGCGGACGTTCCCGATGGACCTGCGCCCGCAGGGACCGGAGATCATCAGGACCTGGCTGTTCGCGAGCCTGCTCCGCGGCCAGCTCGAACACGGCACGCTGCCGTGGGCGCACGCCAGCATCAACGGCTGGATCCTCGACCCCGACCGCAAGAAGATGTCGAAGTCGAAAGGCAACGTCGTCACGCCCGCACCACTTGTCGAGGAGTTCGGCGCCGACGGCGTCCGCTACTGGGCGTGTGGCGGCGCGCCTGGCGCCGACACCGCGGCCGACCCGCAGCAGATGAAGATCGGCCGGCGGCTCGCCAACAAGATCCTCAACGCGTCGAAGTTCGTCCTCGGGCTCGGACAGGACATGGTCGGGTTCGACGCCGCCGACGCGGCCGCCCGCGTCACCGAGCCACTCGACCGGGCGGTGCTCGCCCGGCTCGCGGACGTCGTCGATGCGGCGACCGCGTCGTTCGAGGCGTACGAGTACCACCGCGCGCTCGAACAGGTCGAGCAGTTCTTCTGGGACTTCTGCGACGACTACGTCGAGCTGGTCAAGAGCCGCGCGTACGGTGACGGTCCCGGCGCGGACTCGGCGAAGGCGGCGCTCGTCGTCGCGCTCGACCACATCCTCCGGTTGTTCGCGCCGTTCCTGCCTTTCGCGACCGAGGAGACCTGGTCGTGGTGGCGGACCGGATCGGTGCACCGCCAGCCGTGGCCGGTCTCCGCCGTGCTGCGCGGCGCGACGGGAGCGGCCGACCCGACGTTGCTCGCGACCGCGGGCGCGGTGCTCTCCGAGGTCAGGAAGGCGAAGACCGTCGGCAAGCAGTCGTTGCGCGCGAAGGTCGACCGGGTCGTCGTCGAGGACGGCGCATCCGTGCTCGACGCGGTGCGCGCGGCCGAGGCCGACATCCGCTCGGCCGGCGTCGTCGCCGAGCTCGTCCTGCGCGAGTCCGCGGACCGGTCTGTCCTCGTCGAGCTGGCGCCGGTCGCCGAGCTGACGTAGGAAGGGCGCGCGCCGCCGCCGGCCCCCAGCTTTCGTGATCTTGGCGATGTTCTGCACGCATATGGTGCACAACCTCGCCAAGATCACGAAAAGCGGTCCTAGGGGCGAGGAACGCGGCGTACCAGCGCGTCATTGCCGTTGCCGCAGGAGCTCCGTCCGGGCGCGTACCTGCAGCGCGAACGCCGCCGCCGACAGGCCGAACGCGCCCGCGAGCAGGGCGAGCGCGGGGTCGACCTGCCCACGTTGCTGCGTTGCCGTACCGACCTGCGGCTGCGCTTGCGCCTGCGCCTGCGCTTGCACGTTGAGGTTGACCGGTGGCTGCGCGGGCGCCGGCGGGGCAAGGGGCGGCACGAGCGGGAGTACGACGCCCAGGACCGGCCGCGGGCGCGGCACGCCGACGGGCAGGATGCAGTCGACACCGACGGCGAACGCGGTCCCGGTCTCGTCGTGCACCCCGGCGTGGAGGGCGACGTCGTAGTGGCCGGGCGCGGGGCAGAAGACGGTGACCCGCGTGACGAGGTGTTGCGCGACCGTCCGGTCGACGTCCTCGAACGCCTCGGGTCTGACCCGGTCCAGCGCGGGGCTCGCGACCTCGGGTGGCTCGACGTGGACGTGCGTCACCGGCGCGTGCGCGTGCAGCAGTGCGCGCAGCACGCCGTCGAGGTGTGCTGCGTCGGCGCAGACCGCGGGCCGCCCGGCGCCGACGTCCACCCGACCGTCACCGTCGCAGTCGAGCCCGCCGCCCGGTGCGACGGCGCCGGTGAGGGTCGACATCGCCGCGAGGTCGGGCACGCCCTCGGGGTCGACTGCGAGCCCGACGTGCAGCACGCCCGCCTCGCGGTACTTCGCGGCGACCCCCGCCAGGTCGATCCGCCCGTCGGAGCCGCGCGGCGTGCCCTCCGGGTTGCGGAACGTCGTGTCCGTCGCGTCGACGACGACGTGCAGCGCGCCGTCGCGGAAGTCCGCCTGCTGGCCGGGCCGGACCGCGCACCCGGCGGTGTCGGGCTGCACTTCGCAGAGCGAGCCGACGGGCGGGTTCAGGCACCGGCTCGACCGCTGGCCCGCGACGGTCGCCGACGGGCAGGCGTCCATCCCGGCGCCGGTGACGATCTGGTCGAGACCGATGAGCTGTGTCTCCAGTCCCGAGCCGTTCCGCGGGTCGAGCCGGTCGAGCGCGGCGACGACGCCGGGACCCAGTGGGCCGACGTCGCGTTCGCGCCGGTACACGGGCGGCGCCGCGTCCGTCTTCGCCTGCGCGACGCCGGCCCAGACGTCGACGTCGCCGGCGAGCCGCGCGAGCGACCGCACCAGGTCGCGGCGCAGCGCGGGCAGGTGGTCGGTCATGCTCTCGCTCGTGTCGCCGAGGAACACCACGTCGAGTCGTGGCGTGCGCGGCGGGACGTCGACCCTGAACGGCAGCGTCGCCCGCGTACCGACGAGCAACGTCACGTCCGCGCGTGACGGCGTGACGACCGGCGGCTCGACTGGCGGGGCGATCGAGCTGAACGCCGAGTCGTCGATCGCGTCCGGCGCGACCGGTGGCTCGATGGCGTTGCCGGCGTAGCGGAACAACGCGCGCGCCGCCATGCCGTAGAACGTCGGGTGCCCGCGCCGGTCGGCCGAGACGTGGAACGGTGCGGTCGTCTCGACGGGCGAGAGGTCGACGTACGCGCGGGTCTTCGGGTCGCGCGCGTAGACCTCCGCCTTGCCGTCGTTGACGGGCGACGTCGACACGACGAGGACGTCGGGACCGCTGCCGTGTACCGCCGACTCGACCGGACCGTCGAGGCCGGTGCCGGTCTCGCGGGTCCACGTCACGCCGTCGTCGACGGACCGCAGCACTGTTGCCGGGTGGCTGCCGGCGGGCGCGCTCCACGCCGTCGGTCGTGGCGCACCGCCGTCACCGTGGAAGACGTCGACCGCGGTGATCTCGCCGGCCGCGCTCTGCAGCGCGACGGAGGGCGCCGGCGCGTCCCAGCTACGGCCGCCGTCGCGGCTGTGGTGCAGGGTGCCGGTCCAGACGGCGTAGAGGTTGTTGGGGCCCTTGGGGTCCAGGGCGAGCGCGGTGATCGTGGGCGCGGTGGCGGCGTCCGCTGCCGACGTGCGCAGCGACCACGTCGTGCCCGCGTCCTCGGTGGCGTAGAGCAGGTTCCCCACGGTGAGGTAGAGGAAGTCGGGGTTGGCAGCCGAGACGCGGAACAGTCCAGGCGTCCCCGCGGGCGGCAGCCCCGACTCGGCGAGGACGTACGTGTCGGCCTCGCCCGACGGGCTGCGAACGAGGTGCGCGCGGCCGTTCTGCTGGTCGGCGACGACGGCGTAGACGGTCGCGTGCTCGCGCCGGTTCTCGGGTACGGCGACCGCGACGACCCGGCCGGTCGCCGCGCTCACCGGCATCGCCGGTGTCGGTGACGTCTCCAGTGACCAGACCTCGCGCCAGCGGCAGCCGCCGTCGTCGGTGCGCGCCAGCGACGTGCCGTTCGTCACGTAGCCGACCCGCGGGTCGTACGGGTCGATGGCGTACCCGACGAGGTCCTGCCCCGCGCCGCCGTCGCGTTCGCGGAACGCCGGCGAGCGGATCGCCTGCCAGTCATCGGTCTGCGTCACCTGGCCGGCGACCGTGCACGGCGGCACGTCGTAGTGCGGGGTGCGCGCGAGGTTCGGCGACACGGTCTGCCGGCCGGGCACCTGCGAGCGGACGAACCACGCGTCCCGCAGCAACGGCGTCGTCCCGTCGGCCGGCGACGTCTCCGCGACGACGGTCCACGTCACCGCGAGCCGCGAGTCCGGGAGGAACGTCACGCCAGGCGAGCGTTCGGGCGGCGCCGCGGTGCGGCCCGCGACCGGCGTGTGGTCGGCGAACGAGACGACGAGCAGCTTCGCCGTCGTCGTGACGATGCCCGCGCCGACGAACCACGCGTAGCCGGTGCCGCGGGAGATGTACATCGCCGCGCCGAGCCGGCCGTCCGGCGCCGCGGTAAGCGAGAGGTGCGTCGCGCGGAGCTTGTCGTCGCTCGCGAGGCGCTGCGTCCACGTCCGGCCGCCGTCGGCGCTGCGCATCAGGTGCAGCGTCGTCAGCGTCGCCGTCTCGGCGCGCAGGACGTAGACGACGCCGTCGGTCGCGACCGCGACGGGTGGCACGTCGACGAGCGGCGCGGCGGGGTCGTACGTCGCGATCGACGACCGGGTGAACGTCCGCCCGTCGTCGTGCGACGCGAAGAACAGCACCTGCCCGGCGCCGTCGAGGCAGGTGGCGTAGACCGCGGTCGTGCGGTCAGCCGCGAGGCGGCAGTCGGTCGCGCCGGCGAACGGGTAGCCGCTGACGGGGAAGGTCTGCCCGCCGTCGTACGACGTCCAGAGCGTGTCGCCCGCGAGGAGGAACACGATGCCATCGCCGTGCGCGACGAGGATCGGGTCGCCGCCACCGCGCGGGCCGGCAACTGGCGCCGCGCCGTCGAGCGTGACCTTCCCGAGCCCGGTCGCGGTGTAGCGCAGGAGCAACGGCGCGTCGTAGACGTACGCGTGTCCCGCGCCGTCGACGGCGACGTCGCTCGTCGCTCCGTACGCCGTGCCGTCCGCCTCGCCCGGCGCGCCGGCCAGCGACTGCCACGTCGCGCCGCCGTCGGCGGAGGTCCACCGCCACGACGATGCGCGCGCCTTCGTCGTCGCGCGGTCGTCAGGGCTGACCGGCGTCTCCTTGCGCGCGACGGCGTAGAGGTTGCCGAAGCGGTCGGCCGCGACGTGCGGGTCGTACGCCGGCTGCTGCGGCCGGCTGATCTTCACCTCGAGGTCGAACTGCGTCGCGCCAGGTCGCCGGTCGGCGCCGGAGTGGGCGAGCGCGGGCCACGCGGTGACCCCGCAGAGGAGGGCACCGGCGAGCGCCGCGGCCCGGGCTCGCATGGGTGCAGCTCCATCAGACACGCCCGTCAGTGGAGCGGGCCGTGGTAGCGGAGGATGTCGATGCCGCGCGAGTAGTCGATGGTGTAGACGAGCTCCTTGGTGATCCAGAACGCTGCCGACGTCTCGCCGGCCCACGGCACGAACCAGCCGGTCCGGTTGAGGTGCCCCTTGCGCGACACGACGAAGAACTGCGTGCCGTGGTCGTACGAACCGACCGCGACGAGGCCGCCGTTGTGGAACGACGGGTGCTCCTGGAACCAGTGCGACGAGCAGCCCATGGCGTTGACCGGCGGTTGACCGTCGGTGTAGGTGCCGTTCCTGTACTGGTGGTCGGCGGTCATCCTGAACTTGTGCGTCTTCTCCCAGCCCTTGGTGTCCCAGACGCTGAACCGGCCGTTGTCGCCGTCGCAGACGACAGTGAAGTTCGTCTCGCCGCCGGCCAGCATGAAGCGGTCGTGGCCGTGGTTGGGCCAGAGCACCGAGTGGATGAAGCGGTGGTCGGCGTTGGTGCCGGTGGCGAGCAGTGTCGGCTCGGTGACCGACTTCGTCGCGTCGAGGAACATGATCGGCTGCGACGACGTGAGGACGTAGCCGGGGCGGACCTCGGTCTCGTCGTGGTGGTTCTTGCCCGGCAGGTCCGCGGTCCACTTGTCGTCGAGCAGCCGCGGCTCGTCCTTGCGGCGCAGGTCACTGACGGATCCGCTCGACCCCCACGAGTACCGGCACGACAACAGGCAGGTCGTCGTGTGGTCGCCCGCTCCTTGCAGCGTCGCGATCTCGCGCGGCTGGGTCTTCGACTGGAGGTCCCAGATGTGCAGCGCGTCACCCGGGATCGACTCGGAGAACAGCAGGTACCGCGCGTCGGGTGAGACGGAGACGTCCTCGTTCTCGAACATGAACCCGATCGGCGTCGTGCTGAGCAGCGCCGGGTTCGTCGGGTTGGTGATGTCGTAGATCGAGAAGGTCTTCCACGACGTGACGAAGAGGTACTTGCCGACAACGCGTGCCCCCGTCGCAGTGCCGACCTCGAACGGAACGAACGCGACGTGGTCGACGGATTTGGAGCTCCAACCCGACTCGCTCGGCCCGGCCTGCGCGGCAGGAAGCAGCGCGGCGAGGGCGGCGAGCGCGGCGAGCAGGGCGATGCGAACGTTCACGGAACCTCCGGAGGGGGACGGACGGAGGGTGACGTCCCCTACCTTCGGTGGCGGCACGCGCCGGACCTGCCGGAGGAGTGATCCGCTATCCGACGGGACGCGCGACGTTGTCGTGGAGCAACCGGACGAACGCCTCGGCGCGCGCGGGACCGCCGAGGCCGTAACCCTGACCGAGGTCGCACGCGACCTCCGCGAGCGCGCGGATATGGGCCGCGTCCTCGACGCCTTCGGCGATCACCGTGAGACCGAGGCCGCGACCGAGTTGGACGATCGCGTCGAGCATGCTGCCCGTTCGACCGCGGGCCGCGTGCGCGGCGACGAACGACCGGTCGATCTTGAGGACGTCGACCGGCAGCTCCTGTAACGCGCTGAGCGACGACGGCCCTGTACCGAAGTCGTCGAGCGCGACGCGGATGCCGGTGCGACGCAGTGCCTCGAGGCGTGCCATGCCGTCGGTGCCGAGCCCGGCCAAGCCGCCTTCGGTGATGTCGAGCACGACGTACGCGGGGGAGATGTCGTACGCCGCCAGGGCGTTGTGCAGCACCGACGGGATGGAGTCGTCGCGAAGCTCTACCGGCGAGACGTTGACCGCAAGCCAGAGGTCGCTCCCGCCGGGCAACGAATGCCACGCGGCGAGGTCGTGGACGGCGGTCTCGACGACCCAGCGGCCGATCTCGTCGATGCGACCGCTCTGCTCGGCGAGGTCGAGGAACTCAGCGGGCGCCAAGCGGCCGCGGGTCGGGTGCTGCCAGCGGACGAGAGCCTCGACGCCGACGATGCCGCGGCTCACGAGGTCGAACACCGGCTGGTACTCGAGCCGCAGCTCGTCGTTGTCGACTGCGGTCTCCAGGTCCGCGCGCAACGTGGTTCTGGATCGCGTCGTCTCGAGGATGCGCTCGTCGAATACCTCGTAGCGCGCCTTGCCCGAGCCCTTCGCCGTATACATCGCGAAGTCGGCCTGGCCGATGAGGTCGTCGGTGTCGCCCGCGTCGGGATCGCATCCGCTGATACCGACGCTCACGCTGATCGCGATCTCCCGGCCGCCGATGACGAACGGCCGCGCGGCCGCCTCGACGAGCCGCTGCGCGACGAGTGCGGCCGACTTGCCCGCCGCGTCTGCGTCCACGACCGCGATGGCGAACTCGTCGCCGCCGAGCCGAGCGACGAAGTCGCTGGGCCGGACGACGGCGCGCAGCCGCACGGCGAGCTCGGTGAGCAGCGCGTCGCCGCCGGCGTGGCCGAGCGTGTCGTTGACCGTCTTGAAGTCGTCGACGTCGACGAACAGCACGCTGAGCCGGGCCGGCCGGTCGCGACCGCCGGCGAGTGTCGACCTGAGGTGGTCGGAGAACGCCGCGCGGTTGCCGAGGCCGGTGAGCGAGTCGTGCTTCGCCTGGTACGTCAGGTCGTCACGGCTCTCGTGCATCACCGCTGCCATGGCGTTGAATGCCCCGGCGAGGTCGGTCAGCTCGTTGTTGCGCGTCTTCGCGGCAACCTCGATGCGGTGCGCGACGTCGCCGGCGCGCAGGCGGCCGACGGCCTCGTCGAGGACAGCGACCGGACGGAGGACGTCGCGCGACAGTCGGAACGCATATCCGACGAGCGCACCGAGCGCGACGAGGAGCACACCGACGAAGACGTACCCGCTCGTTCGCTGGATGGCCTCGGCCTGGGCGAGCCGGTGGTCGGCGGCGACGCGCGACTCGGCGTCGAAGCGGTCCAGGCTGGCGAGGCTGCGGCTGCCCATCACGGCGAGCCCCCAGTGCATGCTCGGCGGTGACTGATGGGCCGCAACAGGTGCGGCGGCCCAGTAGCCACCGCTGCGCATCGTCGCGATGTACTGGTCGTAAGCCTGGATGAGCGCCGCGTGCTGGGCCGGCTCGGTGAACCGGGCGAGCGCTCGGCGGAAGTGCTCCATCGTGGAGTGCTGGGTGCGGAGGAACGCGGTCGCGAGTGCCGGCGTACCGTCGAGCAGTTCGTGCACCGCGGCAACCTGCGAATTGACGTCGGCCCGCAGTTCTGCCGCCGCCGTCGCCGATGCGGCCAGGAGGTCGGCCGTCGCGCGGAACTGGCCGACGGACCGGCGTTCGTAGTACGCGGCAGTCGACGTCGCGGCGACGACGAGCAGGAACAGCACGACGAACGCGCGGATCCATTGGCGGCGCAGGCTCAGCCGGCGGGCGTGGCCGGCGGCGCGAGTCATCGCGGGTTTCGCGCGTCGACGGGGGCGCGGTCGTCGTGGACCGGAGTGCGTGGTGGTGGCGCGTGCTGTGCGACTGGCTCCGGCGCCGTGACCGGAACGGGGCCGATCGCGGCGGGGATCCGGGCGTGGATCACGGTGCCCTCGCCGGGTGCCGTGGCGATCTCGACGGCGCCGCCGACGCTCGCGACGCGTTCGGTCATCGCGGCCAGGCCGAAGTGGTCGGCGCCGTCGCCGTCGCGGTCGAAGCCAATGCCGTCGTCCGTCACGGTGACGAGCAGCAGGTCGCTCTCGCGGCGGAGCGCGACGGAGGCGACGGTCGCGCGCGCGTGGCGGCGGACGTTGGTCAGCGCTTCTTGCACGAGCCGGTACGCGACGGTCTCGACGGCCGGGTCGAGCCGGGCATCGCCGATGTCGGCGTGGAGCGTGACGGGCATCGAATGCTCGTACGAGAACTGGTCGACGTAGTCGCCAAGGCCGGCGGCGAGGCCGCCCTGGTCGAGCATCGGCGGCCGCAGGTCGGCCATCAGCCGGCGGACGGCTTCGACCTCGGCCGCGAGCCGGCTACGGACGTCGAGCAGGGTGTCGCGCGCCGCGTTCGCGTCGAGCCGGTCGTCCCTGACGAGACCCGCGTCGATGAGGTACGACATCGCCGCGAGACGCTGGATCGGGCCGTCGTGCAGCTCGTTCGCGACGCGGGTCCGCTCCTGTTCGCCCGCGTCGAGCGAGCGCTTGAGGAGGCCGGCGCGCTGCCCGTGCGCCTTCCGTACCGTGGCCGCCATCGCGTCGAACGCGTCGGCGAGGGTGCCGAGCTCGGTCTCCCGTGCGGCACCGGCGAGCTTGACCCGCGCGTCGGGATGACCGCTCTTGAGGTCGGCCACGGCGTCGTGGAGCGCGGCGACGGGACGCAGGACGTCGTTGCTCATCAGGTGCCAGAACCACGCCGCGGAGCCGACAGCGAGCAGGAACAGGGCCGCGAGCACGCCGTACATGACGTTCTCCAGGCGGCGCGAGGCGGCGAGCCGGTCGTCGACGCTCTGCTGGAACTCGGTGTCGAGCCGGTCGAGCCGGGCGAGGATCGACGTGCTGTCGGTTGCGAGCGCGAGGTGCGGCATCTCGTTGGTCGGGCGGGTGCGCGGCAACAACGCCGCGTTGCCCCAGAGCGCGAGGCGGTCGAGCGATGCGCGCCACGCCTTGGCCGCCGCGTCGAGCTGCCGCCGCTGGCCCTGCGTATGCAGTACGGCGTCGCCGTGCGCGAACCGCGTCGAGATCCAGGCCTGCTGGGACAGGAAGCCGTCGATGTCGATCGAGGCGCCGTTGATGATGGCGTGGCCGGCGTGCTCCTGGCTCGAGACCTCCCGGCGCAGGTCGGCGGTGAGGTGGTTGACCGCGTCCAGCCGTGCGGCCGCGGTGCCGAAGCCGTCGACGACACGGTGGGCGAACAGCCACGTCGCGGTTGCCGTGACCAGCAGGATCGCGAGCAGCACGGCGAACGCCGCGGTCCATCGCCTGCGGAGGCCGCGCTGGCGTACGGGTCGAGTGATCGCGCCCCTCATCAGTGGTCCAGCCGCTCGACCCAAGGCTTCGGGTCGTCGTCGGGCGCCGGGCCGCGAGCGGCCGCGGCACGAACGGCCGCGACGATCTCGTCGCCCGCCGTGCCCTTCCAGAGGAAGCCGAACGCCCCTGCGGCCTGCGCGGCGGCGACGAGCTCGTCGTCCTTGTGCGCGGTGTGCAGCAGCACGGCCACCTCGGGCGCGAACGTCGTGATGTGCAGTGCCGCGGTGATGCCGTCGAGACCTGGCATCCGGAGGTCGACGATCGCGACGTCGGGACGTTCGTCGACCGCGAGCTGGACCGCCTCGCGGCCGTCACCCGTCTCGGCGACGACGGCGATGCCGTGTGCCGCGAACAGCGCGGCGAGGCCCTCGCGGACGGTCGGTACGTCGTCGGCGATCAGGACCCGGATCGTCGGGGTCATCGGACCGTCTCCTTCCTGCGGCTCCGCGCCACGGCGGCGGCGGCGTTGACGATCTCGACGACGCGCGCGCCCCGGCAGCCCTTGACCAGGTACGCGTACGCGCCCTTGCCCCTGGCGCTTTCGACGAGCCCGGGGTCGTCGTACGCGGAGAGCAGCACGACCTGGACGGCGTCGTCGTCGGCGCGGATCACAGCCGTCGCGTCGAGGCCGTCGAGCACCGGCATCCGGAGGTCCATCAGCACCACCTCGGGCCGCATGGCGCGGACCAGGTCGACGCCCGCGCCGCCGTCGCCGGCGACACCGAGCACGATGACGCCGTACGCCTCGAGCAGCGCGACCATCGAGTCACGGAGGCCACGGTCGTCGTCCACGACGATGACGCTGGGCATGGCGGTCTCGGTCATCGTCATCCTTACGCCACGTTCATGATCGGGAGAGGAGCGCGTGCGATGACCGTGGTGCCCCGGCCGGGACTGGCCCGGAACTCGACGGTGCCACCGACGTTCGCGAGCCGTTCGCGAATCGCGTCGAGCCCGAAGTGGTCGCGGACCCGGGTCAGCGCGTTCTCGTCGAAGCCGACGCCGTCGTCGTGGATGACGAGCTCGAGCTCGCCGTCGCGGGCCTCGACGACGATCTCGACGGACCGGGCGGCCGCGTGCTTGGCGACATTCGCCAGGGCCTCCTGGACGACTCGGTACATCGCGATCTCGGCCTTGCTGCGGATGCGTGCGCCGTCGAGCCGGTCGACGAGCGTCGTCGCGATGCTGTGCGTCGTGCCGAACTCGTCGAGGTAGTCGTCGAGCGCAGCAATGAGCCCACCGTGGTCGAGCACCGGCGGCCGGAGCTCGGCCATGATCCGCCGCAACCCCTCGACCTCCGACCCGATCTGGTCGCGCAGGCCGTCGAGGCATTCGCGGGTGGCGGCGGGATCCTGCTCCGCACGCGCGGTGTTCGCGTCGATGACATAGGCGATGCTGGCGAGCCGCTGGATCGGGCCGTCGTGCAGCTCGACCGCGACGCGGGTTCGTTCGATCTCGCCGACCTGCATCGTGCGTTCGAGCAGCGCGGCCTTCTGGTCCTGGAGCTCTCCGAGCTCGCGCAGCGCCACCTCGAGCGCGTCGCCGCGGTCCGACGCCAGCCGCAACGCCCGGGTCTGCGTCCCGACGAGCTGGACGGTGCGCCACGTCACGAGCGCCGCGACGGCGATGGACGCGACCGCGATCTCCGCCGCATGCAGATCTGCGACGCCGCGCAGCGACTCGACAAGGAGCAGGCCGGGGGGCAGGAACGCCCACGGCGTCAGGACGAGCATGCGCCGCATCGTCATCGGCCGGGGAGCGACCGCGCGGGCGCCGACGTCGCGCATGGACGGGTGCAGTGCGGCGGCACCGATGCAGGCGTACGACGCGAGCCAGATGCCGTCGATGAAGTTGCCGGTCGTGTACGTGCCCGCGAGCTGCATCAGCCCGTAGATGCTGTCGGCGACGACGATGAGGCCGAACGCCGCGAGCAGCAGGTCGCTCGCGACGAGCCGCTCCCGCGCGGTGAACAACCGGATGCAGATCGCTGCGATCGCGAGGTCCATCACGGGGAACACCACAGAGACGAAACGCACGGGCAGGGTGGCGCCGGGCGCGCTGACGTTCGGCTGGAGCAGGAAGAGCCAGGAGAGCAGGCCGGCGCTCACGATGACGACGCCCGCCTCGGCAAGGCTCGCCTGGTCGCCGCCGGGATGCCGCCGCCGGACGAGCAGGAGCAACGCGACGACGACGATCGGCAGGTGCGCGATGTAGAGCACGTCCGGGTACGAGGGGAACGCGTCGAGGTGCAGCAGATAGTGCCTGACGTAGAACGTCAGGTCGGCGACGACGTAGATCGAGTGGCTCGCGACGAGCAGCCACCACGCCCGCGGTACCGCCGGACGGTGCCAGCGGATGCCGGCGATCATCGCGACGAGGGCAAGGATGCCGACCGACATGTAGCCGACGACGCGGGCGACCGCGGCGGGAGTGGTCGTCGCGGGCGGCAGTGCGAAGTACCCGGCGATCATGACCGCGACGCAGCCGAGGTGCAGCCGCCAGGCGTGGCGCCGGTGCCAGGCAACCGGCAACGGGGTCTGGGGATGGTTCACGACCATGCCTTCGACGTGGTAACTCGCGCGATTGACACAATCGCGACCAACTTGACTACAAGGGACTACGGCCCGGGTGACTTCGGGCCCGGCAGGAGAGGACCTTGGCCGCGACGAGGCCGCGACGAGGCCGCGAATGGGGCGCAGACGCGGAGGGCGTCGAGCCTCGCCGAACCGATGCCGGTCGTCGCGCCACCGGCGAAGCGCGCGGTGCGGGGCGAGCCGGTCGTGGCACCTGCGGAGCAGCCGGTCGCCGGACCGGCACCGCCGGCCCGCCCGCGCCGCCCGTCTCGGTCGAGGGGGCACCCGCCACGAGCAGCACTGAGCGACGGCTAAGACGCCGCCTCCCAGGTGATTCGACAGCCGATCAGGGTCAGCAGGCCGTCGACGTGGGATCTGACTGGACGGGGGCGATCGTGTGTCCTGGGTCGGTCGTGTAGGAGCCGCTGAACGTCGTGCTGTACCAGAACACGTCGAGCATGGCGACCAGGCGACCGTCGTCGCGCGTCACGGGAAAGTCGGCTTTGTACGGCATGCCGCGTCCGTCGGTCCCGCAAACGGTCAGGATCTGGATGCGGTCCTGAACTCGCCCGCGTTGAATCGTCGGCGGCGAAGTCGGTACGGCCGGTCGTCCGCCTTGATGGGCGTAGTGGTCGATGCAGATTCCCTCGTAGGCGCTCGAGGCGCAGAAGGTCGCCGCATCCGGTAAACGTCGGGCAGCGGTGTAGGTGTCTTGCAGCAGTGCTACGGCATCCTCGTACGACGGCAGGGCGCGGATGCCGCGGGCGGAAGGCCTGACTGCCGTGACGGTTGCCACGGCAGTCAGGCCAGCTCCGACGACGACTGCCGCGAGGAGCGCGCGTCGGTTCATCGAACCGTGAACTGTCCAGTGAGCAAGGTCCACTGGACGCCCTTGTCCTGGGCGGTCTTGACAGGGATCTTCGCCAGCACGTACCGGCGTACGTCGTCGTTCACGACTTCGTTGCCTTCCCAGATGCTCGCCCAGTGACCCTCGTCGCTGTAGGACTTCGGAGTGTACGTCTCGCACGACGTGCGCTCCCAGTAGTAGCCGTAGCCGACTTGAACCGGGCCACCGGACGACACGGTGAAGGTCTCGCCATTCGTCGTGCAACCGTCTGATCCACCGTAGGTGGCACGGGGAATTGGCTGGGCGTCGAACTGTTGATTTCCGTCGGGGTTCGGCTGGGCCTCGACCCAGAGCCGCTTCATGTTGCGCGGATAGAGCGAATTGCCACCGGCGTCGAGATGGAACTGCCAGTAGTTGTAGGTGCCGCTGTTGTCGTTCTGCTGCCAGTCGATCCGGTAGCAGACAAGTCGGTCGTAGCCATTATCGGCATGGACGTTGAAGCAGTCGTGCCAGGTGTCCTGAGTGGTCCAGCGTGGGTTGCCGCCATTCTCCTTCTCGGGCTTGGGCAGTGCCGAGAACGTCGGGTCGGCGTAGACATTGTCGGCCACTGGCGGGGGTGCTGCGGACGCGATTGGGAGTACCGAAACGATCTGCTCAGTGACGCTCTGCAGGTCGGTGTCCGACAGGCCAGCGGCCGTCATCAGGTCGTCGACTTCTTCGGCGAGGACGGCCTGAATCTCGGTCACGAGCGGCTGCGGATCGACGTCCGGCGGTGGCGGTACTTGGTTGAGGTAGGTCTGCACCTGCTGCTGAAGCTCGTCGGTCGTCGGGATCATGTCGACGTACGGCTGAACCAGGCCGGTGATGTCGTTGCTGTTCGGTGGCTCTGGAATGGAGTTGATGACCAGGTCAATGACGCCGAGAACGACGCCGACGGCGTACTGAGCCCCCGCGACAAGGGTGTTCGGATCGACGGTGGGGATCAGGTCACCAAGACCTGGGTTGATGCCGTTGATGTAGAGGTTGCGGACGATGTCGAGCAACTCGTTGAGGGTGCCGATGATCCACTGCGGGTCGTTGGCGTAGCCGATGACCTGAGTGATGACGCCATTGATGAGCGAGGCGAGCGTGGCGCCGAGGGTTTCGTACTCGGTGAACACGTCCTCCAGGTAGACACCGGAGAGTGGCAGGCCGCCGACTCCCTGGGCGTCAGCGCTGATCAGGCGGGATAGCACCAGCGCCGGATCGACGGACTTGTCGCCGTCCGGAGTGTGCTCGATCAGGTTGGGGTTCGGCTCGATGCGAAACATTTGGGGTTGGCTCGTTACGAACGTCTCGAAGCCCTCCACCGTCGGCACTCGGTACGCCGCGATCATGGACGGGTCGAGCCTTACGTCGCGCGTGGTGTACGCCTGCCGGAGGTTGGTGACGAGTGCGGCCACGGCCGGATCAGCCGCCGAGAGCCCCCAGCCGGGATGGTTGGCCAGCGTGTCGAACGCGAGAGTGGTTACCGCGGCAGTTGAGGCGGCCGGGTTGACGGCCATGGGGGCAACGAGCGCGCTGGCCGTGACGGCCGCGACGGTGACGGCCCGGACTCTGCCGCGATGAGTTGGTTTGCGATGACGGGCGTGGTACATGGAAATCCCTTCCTTCTCTCTCCGGGCTCTGCCGACTTAGGGAAGTCGAGTCTGAGAGTCGGTTGTCCCGTGCTTGGTTCGGGTTGCGTGAGACGGAAGGTCAGACAGCGGAAGCGGGATGGGCCTTGGGTTCTTGTAAGCCCCTCGCGCAGTGTGACCCCTTGCCTCTCGCTCCAAATTGAGCGGGGGGGGGGGGGTAGGGTCAAGCTAAATTAACCCATAACCAGGCCTGATCCTTTGTGGCCCACGGCCGTTGCCCTTTGCTCGTTCTCAAGATTCAACCTCCCTTCCTGGTGAGCACGACTTCAAGGAGCGGTGCCACGGTATGCGGCACCGCTCCTTGCGCCATACAAGGTTGAGACCTCCGATGATTACAGGAGCACTTGACGACGGGTGAGAGCTAGCCTTCGGTCCCAGCCTCCGACTGATCGGCGTGGACGTACGGCGGCGTACGCGATGCGCGGTCAGCCGGGGTGGTCGCGGAACCACGCGATGGTGCGCTTCAGCCCGTCGTCGAGCGCGACCCGCGGCTCCCAGCCGAGGGCCGTTCGGGCGAGGGTGATGTCCGGCTGGCGGACGGTCGGGTCGTCCTCGGGCCGCGGCACGTAGGTCAGCTCCGAGCGGCTGCCGGTCAGCGCGACGATGTGTTCGGCGATCGAGCGGACGGTGAGCTCGTGCGGGTTGCCGACGTTGACCGGACCGGCCAGGTCGGAGAACAGCAGCCGCGTCACGCCCTCGACCAGGTCGTCGACGTAGCAGACCGACCGGGTCTGCAGGCCGTCGCCCGCGACGGTGACCGGCTCGTCGTGCAGCGCCTGCCAGATGAACGTCGGGATCGCCCGGCCGTCGTGCGGCCGCATCCGCGGGCCGAACGTGTTGAAGATGCGGACGATCGACGTGTCGACGCCGTGCGTCCGGCGGTACGCCATCGTCATCGCCTCGGCGAACCGCTTCGCCTCGTCGTAGACCCCGCGCGGACCGACCGGGTTGACGTGGCCCCAGTACGTCTCGGGCTGCGGGTGGATCTGGGGGTCGCCGTACGCCTCCGAGGTGGACGCGAGGAGGTACCGCGCCCCCTTCTCCTTCGCCAGGCCGAGGGTGTGCAGCGTGCCCGTCGAGCCGACCTTCAACGTCTCGATCGGGAGCTGCAGGTAGTCGATGGGGGAGGCGGGCGAGGCGAAGTGGCAGACGTAGTCGACCCGGCCGGCGACGTGCACGTAGTCGGTGACGTCGGCGCGGATGAGACGGAACGGTCCGAGCTCCCTGAGGTGCTCGACGTTCGCGGCGCCGCCGGTGACGAAGTTGTCGAGGCAGAGGACCTCGAGGCCCTCCGCGAGCAGGCGCTCGCAGAGGTGGGAGCCGAGAAACCCGGCACCTCCGGTGACGACGACGCGCTTTCTCATGGCGCGGAGCATGTCACGGACGGCGCGTCACCTTGATGAGGAAGTACTCCTTGCCGTCGGCCCAGACGTCAGTCGTGCCGAGGGACAGCGCGGCGTTGAGGTACGACTCGTGCTTGGCGTTGCGCGAGAGCACGACCCACGTCGTGCCGGTCTGCGAAGCGCTGAGGTACGCGGCAAGCTGCCGCGGTCCGGACTGCGCTGCCGCGTCCCTGACGATGAAGATGCCGCTCGCATTCGCGTACTCGGGCAGGAAGCCGACTGCGCGGTCGGTCGCCTCGATCCAGCGCGGGGTGTCGCGTCGCCAGTAGTACGCCCAGCCGTAGGCGGCCCGCGCGTCGACGATGATCGTGTCGCCCCGGCGGCCGTGTGCCTCGACGTAGTGGGCGAGGAAGCGAGTCGGACCGGGCGGCAACGGGATGTCGGACGCCGCGCCCTGCCACGCGACGATGGTGCCGACGGCGATGAGAACGAGGGCGCCGAGGAGCGGCAGCCACCGCGCCGCGAGTCGCGCGAGCGCGGCGAGCCCGACGACGATGACGACGGTGCCCAGCGCGAAGC
>CBQZLL010000028.1:0-17043 GCA_967749945.1 uncultured Frankiaceae bacterium | reverse complement strand
TCTCGACGATCTGCTCCGGCGTCTGGTGCAGGCCGGTGTAGATGACCTCCATGCCCGCGTCGCGGAGCGCGCGCGCGACGACCTTCGCCCCGCGGTCGTGGCCGTCGAGACCCGGCTTCGCGACGACGACGCGGATCGGGGATCGGGTCATGGATGGCATGCTACCGAGCGTGTCCGACTGGCGTGCCGGGGTGCTGAAGCGCTTCTCGTTCCCCGGCTACGAACGCGTCGGGCGCAACGCGATCGGCTGGCCCGGCTACGAGCCGCACGAGGTCGTCCGCTACGCCATCGGCTCCCTCGGCGGCGTCAACGTCGTCGCCGCCGTGTGGGACTTCACGCGCTACGGCGGGTCGTTCGGCGAGCTCGACGCGAGCGCGTTCGTCGAGGCCGCGGACCGCGCGGCGCGCTACCGCGAGCCGCTCGTGTCGTTCGTCCGCTCGGGTGGCGTACGGCTGCAGGAGGGAATGGCGGCACTCGTCGGGATGCCGCGCGCGCAGCTCGCGTTGCGTCGCCTCGCTGACGCGGGCGTGCCGCACGTCGCGATCGCCGACCAGCCGACGACGGGCGGCGTGTTCATCAGCGTCGTGACGCGCGCCGACGTCCGCGCGGCGGTACGCGGCGCGACGATCGGCTTCGCCGGGCCGCGCGTCGCCGAGGCCGTCCTCGGCGAGCCGTTGCCGCCGGGCAGCCACACCGCCGAGTCAGCCTACGACGCGGGCCTGGTCGACGCCTTGCTCGCGCCCGACGAGGTTGGCGACTGGCTCGCCCGGACGCTCGCCGCCCTCGGGCCTGCCGGCACCGCGGCGCCGAGTGACGGTGCACTGCACGATGTACCGACCGACGAGGGCGACGTGCAGGTCGAACGCGCCCGCCACGCCGACCGCCCCAGCGGCGCGGCGCTGCTGACCCGCCTCGTCCCCGGCGGCGGCGAACTCCGCGCCGACGGCGGTGACCCGAGCGTCCGCGCGGTCGTCGGCGACCTCGCGGGAACGCCCGCGGTCGCGGTCGCCGTCGCGGCCGCCCGCGGTCAGCGCCCGACGCCCGCGGGGTACCGCCTGGTGCAGCGCGCCGCGCGCCTCGCCGAGACCCTGGACCGCGTGCTGCTCGTCCTCGTCGACACGCCGGGCGCCGAGCCGGGCGCCGCGGCCGAGGCCGGCGGCGTCGCGGGCGCCATTGCCGACACCATGGACGCGCTGCTCGCCTGCCGCGCGCCGACCTTCGCCGTCGTCACGGGCGAGGGCGGCAGCGGCGGCGCGCTCGCCGTCAGCGTCACCGACCGGGTCCTCGTCACGCCCGGCTGCTACTTCGCCGCGCTCGGTCCTGAGGCCGCGGCGGCGGCATTGCGCGCGACGCCCGGCGCGACCGCGAAACGGCTGCGGCTGCGACCCGTCGACCTGCTCGCCCTCGGCTTCGCCGACGCGGCGACGCCCGAGCCCGACGCCGAGACGTTCGGCCCGTACGTCGCCGCGCAGGCCGCGCACCTCGCGACCCTCGACCCCGACGACCGCGTCGCACAGCGTGGCCGCCGCTGGTCCGCGCCGCTGCCCGGAACGCTGTCGTGACCGGACCCGTGGTGCCGCAGGGGGGCGGCGTTCCCGTCGACCCGGAGACCGGCCAGCGGTACGGCTACCTGCCGCCGCGCGCGGCGAACCGCAAGCTCATCATCCGGGCGCAGCTGGGCCTGCCGTGGGTGCTCGCCGCGCTGTCCGCCGCCGGGCTGCTCGCCGTCGCCGCGCTCGTCTTCCTGCTCTCACGGCCGACCCGTCCCGGGCAGCCGTTCGAGGACCTCGGCGCGCTGCGGCTCTACCCCGAGCAGGGCGTCGCGCCGCTCCGCGACCGCACCGGGTGGCTCGACCGTCGAGCGGGACTCGCGGCGGTGGCGGGGCCCCTCTCGTTCTGCCCCGCCGACGGCGGGTGGGTAGGCCCGACCGGCGAGCGCTACGACGCGTCCGGACGTTCCGACACCGGCACGGGCCTCACCCTCTGGGCCGCGCGCGCCGCGAGCGGCCACGTCTACGTCGACCGCACCCACTCGATCGCCCTCACCGGCCAGGCCGAGCCGCTCGCGCCGTGCCCCGCGCCGTGGCGGGTCACCGAGCCGGCACCCCCTGACGGCCTGTGAAGCCGTTCGACCCGGCGGAGATCGCCCTCGCCGCGACCATGGCCGCCTGCGCGGTCGCCATGGTCGTCGCGGTCTGGCGGCGCCTCGCGCCACCGGTGTGGGTCGCGGTCGTCGTCGCGTTGCTCCTCCGCGTCGGCGTCGCGGCGATCGCCTCGCGCTACACCCCCGGTGACGTCCTGCACCACTTCCGCCTCACCGGCGAGTACGTCCGCCGCGGCTGGGACCCGCTCGGCGGCGCGCACCCGCTGCCCGGGCACGAGTGGAACTTCCTGCCGTTCATGCCGGCCATCCACGCGCTCGAACAGCTGCTCGGCATGCCGTGGCAGTACGCCGTCAAGGTCGCGCCGGTCGTCACCGACTGCGTCACCGTCTGGCTCGTCTGGCTCGTCGCGGGGCCTGACGCCGGCGCGGACCGGCGCGCGCGGGCGCTGCAGTACGCCGTGAACCCGGTGTCCCTCCTCGTCGTCAGCCTGCACGGCCAGGTCGAGCCCGTGGCGCTCTGCTTCGCGATGGGCGCGCTCGCGTGCTACCAGCGCGACCGGTGGGCCTGGGCCGGGCTGCTCGCGGGCGCAGCCATCGCGGTGAAGACCTGGCCGGTGCTCGTCTTCCTCGCCCTGCTCCGGCCGGCCCGGCGCACCTGGCGGCTCGTCGCCGCGGCGGCCGTCGTACCGCTTGCCGTGTTCGTGGCGGGCGCCGTCTTCCTCGACACTCAGCTCGCCCCGACGGTCCGTGGGCTCACGACCTATCGCGGCTACGTCCTGAACTGGGGCTGGGCGGGCAGCGCCGTCGTACACGGGGACAAGAGCCTGCGCGGCTACGAGTCGCCACTCGGTCCGGTCGGCACCGTCGTCACGGTCGTCGCGGTCCTCGCGGCGCTCTGGGTGTTCCGCAACGCACCAGCGCCGGCCCGCGTCGCGGTCGTCCTCGGGACGGTGATCGTCGTGACCGCGGGCTTCGGCAACCAGTACCTGATGTGGCCGGTGCCGTTCCTCTTCGCGGCGGGCCTGGCACGACGCGCCTGGTACGCCGTCGCGGCCGGAGCGTGGCTGCTGGTCGCGTACAGCCCGCACGCGTTCCCGACCGGCGACGCTCGCGTCGCGTACACGAGCGGTCTCTCCTGGGTCGTCATCGTCACCCTGCTGATGGTCATTGCCGAAGTTCCCCGCGTCCGGGCGTCCGCGCCGCTACCGTGAGCGACGTGCGGGACGCCCTCGGTCGCAGCCGCGCCGCCCTCGCGCGAGGAGCGCGGTCGGTGGTCTCGACAGCGGGCGTCCGCGGTCTCGCGTTGGAGACCGCCTGGACCGCGACGCACCTCGCGACGTACCCGCTCGGCCTGGTCCGGGAGACCGCACGGGCGCACCCCGGCGGGCACACGCTGCAGGTACACACCCTCGACCGGCTCTCGCCCGTCCAGCGCGGGCTCGTGCTCGGCGACGTCGAGGCGGCGGGGACGCCGATCGTGCTGCTGCACGGGTGGATCGACAACCGATCGATCTTCACGCTGCTGCGCCGGTCGTTGCACCGCAAGGGATTCGGCCGGGTCGTGACGATGAACTACTCGATCTTCACCCACGACGTCCCGCGCGCCGCCGGACGCCTCGGGCGGCTCGTCGAGCAGCTCTGCGACGAGACCGGCTACGAACGCGTCCACGTCGTCGGCCACAGCATGGGCGGCCTGGTCGCGCGGTACTACGTGCAGCGCCTCGGCGGCGACGCCCGCATCCACACGCTGGCCACCCTCGGCACGCCGCACTCCGGCACCCGCGCCGCGAACTTCATGCTCGGGCGCGCGGTCGCGCAGCTCCGCCCGGGCTCGCCGGTGCTGCGCGAGCTCGCCGAGCCCGCGCCCGACTGCACCACCCGGTTCGTCGCGGTCTGGAGCGATCTCGACGCGATGGTCGTCCCCAAGGAGTCCGCGCGGATAGACCACCCTGACCTGCGGGCGCGGAACGTGTTCGTGCGCGGCGTCGGGCACCTGTCGTTGCCGATCGACGGGCGCGTCGTCCACGAGATCGTCGATACCTTCGCGCACCTCGACTCGGACGGCACGACGATCGTCGCGCCGTTGACCACGCCACCACCGCCGCGCCCGCCCGGGTCGCGTCACGAGCGGGTCACGAGAGCCGCGAGGGCCGGAAAACGCGGGTGACAACCGCCTTACGATGCGCGGTATGGACGGTGATCGGATCGGGCCGCTCGCGTACGACCTCTCCGCACCCTCGGGGGACGCGGGCACCGAACGCGCGATCGTCGTCGCGCTCCTCGCCACCGGCGGCATCCTCGCCGTGGGTCTGGTCGGCGGCTGGCTGATCCTCGGGGTCGTCGCGCGGGCGTCGTACATCGTCGACGGTGTCCCCCTCGCGATCGTCGTCGTCCCGCTCGGGCTCGCCTGGTGGTTGTCCCGCTACGCACTGCGCCGCACCCGGATTCGCGCGCTCGCCATCGTCGCGGTGATCGGCTTGCTCGCGTCGGTGCTGTCGTACCGCGCGCTGTCCTCGATCAAGCCCGCGCTGCCCCAGGTGAAGTACGTGCTCGACTCGCTCGACTTCCCGCCGGGCTATCGCCAGGTGAGCCAGGACACCCACGGTGACCGCTTCTGCCGCAACGGCTGTCCTACCGTCGAACGCCACTACGACGCGCCCGCCGACGACCCCGATCCGGTGCGTACGGTCGTCCTCGCGATGTTCGCGCAAGGCTGGGAGCGGACGAGCGACGTGGCTCCCGAGGACGCCACGATCGCCGAGAAGAACGGCATCACGGCGCAGCTCGCCGCCGACGGGCACGACCTGCGCATCGTCGCGGTCAGGAACAACTGACCCGCCCATACCAGGACCCGCATTGCCCGTCAGGGACGACATTCGTTACAGTTCGGTCACGACGCCGCTCCGGGGGAGCGGCGTTCTGTTGGTCGCCCGTGGGGGGCATTGCCGGGGGCATTGCTCGGGGCGGCCGTGTCCTTGTCGTAGACCGGAAGGCCCGTGCGCGTGCGCGCTCGCCCGCTGTTCGTCCGCCACACCCCGATCCGGACGTTCCGCCGTCACCTCCGCCGCGCCCGGCGGCACCGCGCGTTGCTGGTCGGCCCAGCGCTGCTCGGCTGCGCGCTGGCCGCGGGCGGGCAGGCGTTCTCCGTGCCCGCCGTCACGCCGGCCGTGACCGCGGCCGAGCGCCCCGAGCGCGCCACCCTCGTCCGTCGCAACGTCGTCGCCCGCCAGATCCCCGCGGCGACGCCGCGTGCCAGCCGGTCGCAGCCCCGTAGCGTCGCCGCTACCTCGCGTTCTGGATGGGTCCGGCCCGCCCGCGGCCCGCTGACGTCGCCGTACGGCTGGCGCTGGGGCAAGCTGCACAAGGGCATCGACCTGGGCGCGGCGTACGGCTCCCCGATCTACGCCGCCGCCGCGGGCGTCGTGACGTACGTGGGCCCCGAGGGCGGCTACGGCACGCTCGTGACGATCCGGCACGCCGACGGCAGCGTGACGGCGTACGGCCACATGTCCCGCTACGCCGTCGGCACCGGCCAGCGGGTCAGCGCCGGGCAGGCCATCGCGTACGTCGGCGCGGCCGGCGACGCGACCGGCCCGCACCTGCACTTCGAGGTCCGCGTCGCCGGTCGCGCGATCGACCCGAGCCCGTTCCTCCGCGCCCGCGGAGTCTGGGTCTGAGGGCGCGGCCTCCGGCCGCCCCCTGAGGTTCGCGCGGCAGCCGAAGGCTGCCCGGGTCCCGCTACGACGCGACGCCGCGGCCGTGGCCGCTGCCGCCGACCTGGCGAAGCAGGATCACGGACACGCCGTCCGAGCCGGTCGCCGGGCCGTCCGACGCGACGACGGCGTACGCCATCCCGTCCGGGCCGACCGCGTTGTCGATGTAGTCGAGCAGTTCGCGGTTGTCGCCGAACCCCGGCAGCCCGCAGACGATCCCGTCGAGGCAGATGTCCTGCGTGTGGATCGGCTTCGCCACCGCGCGCGCCCGCTGCACCACCGGCTTCGCCGAGTCGGCGTGCGTGATCCGCGCCATCGTGGCGTACCAGCTCTGCGCGACGTTCGGGTCGGTCTTGGTGCCTTCGAGGTAGACGAGCGAGAGGGTGCCCTTCGCGCCGCCCGCGATGGCGCCGTACACGCTCGCGACCTTCGGCGTGCCGACGTCGACAAGCGGCGACCAGGTCTTGCCGTGGTCCTTCGAGTACGACAGGAACGCCGACTGGTGGCCCTTGTGCAGGCCGTTGCCGGAGACGTAGACGGTGCCCGCACGGTCGACCGCCATCCAGTTGAAGCCCGCGTAGAACGCGTCACCCGCGCCGCCCAGGTACACCGGATGGCTCACCATCTGCTGGACGCCGCCGACGCCGGTCTCGAGGTGCGCGACGTAGAGGCGACTCGGCGTGCCGACCGGCTTGCTCTGCGAGTACGTCTGCGGCGAGTCGATGCCGTAGAGGACGTAGACGTCGCCGGTGCGCTCGTCGACGGTGAGGTTGTCGACGTACGCGTTCTGGTTCGTCACGAGCGCCTCGGTCGGCGTCGGCGACGTGCCGCCCGCCTCAGCGGGGACGACGCCGGTGCCGTACAGCGGGATCGGCGGACCGAACGTCGCGCCCATGTCGTGCGAGACGAAGAAGTACGGCACCGCGTCGAAGCCCTTGGCGACGAGGTACACGTTCTCGCCGTGACCGCCGATCCACGGTCGGTCGTACACGTCCATCGCGACCGTCGTCTGCGTCCAGGTGAGCCCCGCGTCGCGGGACACGTCGACGTAGATGCCCGTGCCGAGCGACAGGTCCGCGGCGATCACGATCCGCTCGTTGAGGAAGTGCATGTCCCAGTCGCCGCCGCCGGCCTTGGGAACGTCGGGGTGTACCTGGGTGAAGTGCTTGCCGCCGTCGGTCGAGCGGAAGAGGTTCGACGGATCCTTGCCGCTGCCGAGGCCGTCGGCGAGGACGATGCGACCGCTCGGCGAGACGGTGACGTTCGGCTCGCCACCCGCGCGGGCGAACACGGTCTTCGTGAACCTTGGCGGTCTGGTGGGCGACGCGGCATGCGCGACGAGCGGCGCGGCGCCGAGCGCGAACGCGGCGAGGCAGGACAGCGCGGTACGACGGCGCACGGGGGGTCCGTTCGATCGGCGGTGTTACGAGACGCAACGACTCGTACGTCGCGCCGTCACGCATCTTCGTCGCACGACGGTCAGGTACCTGCCGAAATCGGGAACGTCCGCCGCGATCGGGGCGTTTTCCCCTGGTGCGAGGTGGGCACGCCAGCATATGGTGGGCACGCCCGGACGTTTGTAGGGGCGCCCGGGCGTGCCGTGCGCACGGCGTCTGATCCGTGGGGCCAGGACCTCGCCCTCGGACCGGCCCGCGACGCCGATGAAGGTCTAGAGCTTCTCTACGGGCGCGTAGCGCAACAACAGGCGTTTGGTGCCGACGTCGCCACCGAAGCTGATCGTCGCCTCCGCCGAGTCCCCGACCCCCGCCGTCGCGACGACCGTGCCCAGCCCGAACGCGTCGTGGTTGACCCGGTCGCCGGGCGCCACCGAGATGATCGGCCGCAGCCCCACACCGGGTCGCGCGTTGGGCCGCCCGCCGCCCGCCGACAACGTCCGCGCCACCGTCGCCATCGCCGGCTCCGGCCGCCCGGTCCACTCCACCAGGTCGGTCGGGATCTCGTCGAGGAACCGTGACGGCGGGTTGTACGCCCCCGCACCCCAGGCCGTCCGGTGCTGCGCGCGGGACAGGTACAGGCGTTCGCGCGCGCGGGTGATGCCGACGTACGCGAGTCTGCGTTCCTCTTCGAGCTCGGTCGTGTCGCCGAGCGAACGGAGGTGCGGGAACACGCCGTCCTCCAGCCCGGTGAGGAACACGACGGGGAACTCCAGGCCCTTGGCGTTGTGCAACGTCATCAGCGTGACGACGCCGGACTCGGCGTCGATCTCGTCGGCGTCGGCGACGAGCGAGACCTGTTCGAGGAACTGCTCGACCGTGCCGTTCTCGACGCGTTCCTCGAACTCGCGCGCGACGCCGACCAGTTCCTGGAGGTTCTCGATCCGGCCCTCGGCCTCGATCGGGTTGGCCTCGTCCGCCTCCAGCTCGGCGAGGTAGCCGGTCTTCGCCAGCGTCTGCTCCAGCACCGCGCTCGGCCCCTCGGGCAGCGCCGCCCGCACCTCGTCGAGCAACCCGGTGAACTCCTTGATGCTCTTCGCCGCACGGGTGTTCAGGCGGGGCACCTCGTCGCAGCGGAGCAGCGCGTCGTACCAGCCGATCCGCTCGCGCGACGCGAACTCCTCGACGCATGCCTCGCTGGTGTCGCCGATGCCGCGCTTCGGCACGTTGAGGACGCGGCGCAGCGACACGGTGTCGGCCGGGTTCACCAGCACGCGGAGGTACGCGAGCAGGTCGCGGACCTCGCGCCGCTCGTAGAAGCGAACGCCGCCGACGACGCGGTACGGCAGGCCGACCCGGATGAACACTTCCTCGAACACCCGTGACTGCGCGTTGGTCCGGTAGAACACGGCGACGTCGTTGGGCTTCGCGAGGCCCTCGTCGCACAACCGGTCGACCTCTTGCGCGACGAACGCCGCTTCGTCGTGCTCGTTCTCCGCGACGTAGCCGTGGATCGGCTCGCCCGGGCCCTGGTCGGACCAGAGCCGCTTCGGCTTGCGGTTGGGGTTCTTCGTGATGACGGCGTTGGCGGCGTTGAGGATCGTCTGGGTCGAGCGGTAGTTCTGTTCGAGCAGGATCACCGTCGCGTCGGGGTAGTCCTCCTCGAACTGCAGGATGTTGCGGATCGTCGCGCCACGGAACGCGTAGATCGACTGGTCCGCGTCGCCGACGACGGCCAGCTCTCCGGGGTCCTCGGTACCCACCAGCTCGCGGACGAGAACGTACTGCGCGTGGTTGGTGTCCTGGTACTCGTCGACGAGCACGTGGCGGAAGCGGCGGCGGTAGTGCTCGGCGACGTCGGGGAACAGCCGCAGCAGCTCGACGGTCACCATGATGAGGTCGTCGAAGTCCATCGCGTTCGCCTCGCGGAGGCGACGCTGGTACATCGCGTACGCCTCGGCGGCGCGGCGCTCCATGTCGTTCGCCGCGCGCTGCGCTGCCGTCTCCCAGTCGACCAGCTCGTTCTTCAGGTTGCTGACCTGGTGGGAGATCGCCCGCGGCGGGTAGCGCTTCGGGTCGAGGTCGAGGTCGCGGCAGCACAGCGTCATGAGCCGTTGCGCGTCGCCCTGGTCGTAGATCGTGAACGTGCTCTTGTAGCCGAGCCGGGTCGCCTCGGACCGCAGCAGGCGTACGCACGCCGAGTGGAACGTCGACACCCACATCGCCTTGGCGCGCGGCCCGACGAGCGAGGCGACGCGTTCCTTCATCTCGCCCGCGGCCTTGTTGGTGAAGGTGATCGCGAGGATCTGGCCGTGCGGCACGTGACGTTCGGCGAGGAGGTACGCGATCCGGTGCGTGAGCACGCGGGTCTTGCCCGAACCGGCGCCCGCGACGATGAGCAACGGCGAGCCCGCGTGCACGACGGCCTGGCGCTGCTGCGGGTTGAGGCCCGCGAGCAGCGCGTCGGCGTCGAGACGCGGCGCGCGGGGTGGCGGCGACTCCGCCGGGACGGCCGGGTCGTCGTCGAAGAGGGTCGTCATCGGTACGGCCAGTCTACGGTCGCCCACCGACAGGAGCGTCAGCCCTCCGCGACGCGGCGGAGGTGGCCGAGGCGGCCGCGGTCGGGGATCCGCGCGTTCTGCACGGCGGCCGCGACGATCGGGGTGAACGCCAGTACCACGAGCCGGTCGTTCTCGTCCCACGCATCCGGCTCGATCGAGTCGACCTGGAGCAGCCCGATGACCCGGCCCTCGGTGATGAGCGGCACGCCGAAGTACGACCGCACGCCGTGCGACGTGCTACGGCGGCGGCGTTCGTCGGTGACGTCGGCGTCGGCGGTGATGTCCGCGAGGTACCGCGGCTCGCCGGTCAGCGCGATCGCGCCTCCCACGCCATGCCCCAACGGCACCCGCATCCCGAGGGCCTCGGCGGTCGCGGGCGGGTCGGCGGCCGCGAGCCGGAGGTGGTCGGTCTCGTCGAGGAGCTGTACCGAGCCGCCGGTGAAGTCGATGAGCTGTCGCAACGACGCGAACGTCCGGTCCAGTACGGTCCCGAGGTCGTGCCCGCCGGTCACGTCGCGCGCGAGGTCGAGCAGCAGGCGGTACCGCGTGTCGGTGACCGCGCCCGCGGAAAGGGGCCGCCGCCCGGTCGCCGGCCGGTGATCCGGCTCCTCCCGCTGGCCGGGTACGACGGTCAGCTCGCCGGACGGGTGGATCAGGTCCGGGACCGCGTCGGCGCACACCGGCCGCGAGAACAGGTAGCCCTGCGCGAGGTCGACGTCGAGCTCACGAAGCGCGCGGAGCTGGATCTCGTCCTCGACGCCCTCGGCAACGACCGACAGCGCGAACGCCCGCGCCATCGCGGTGACCGCGCCGACGATGGCCGCGCTGCGGTCGTCCCGGCCGAGCCCGGTCACGAAGAGCCGGTCGACCTTGAGCACGTCGACGGGCAACCGGGTGAGGTACGTCAGCGACGCGTGGCCCGTCCCGAAGTCGTCGATGGCGATGAGCAAGCCGAGGTGGCGCAGCTCGTGCAGCGTCGTGACGACGGACTCGACGTTCTGCGTCAACGCCGTCTCGGTGACCTCGAGGCACACGCTCGACGCCGGTACGCCCGCCTCCGCGAGCAGCGCCGCGACGACCGCGGGGAACCCGGGGTGCGCGAGCTGGCGGCGCGAGACGTTGACCGCGAGCAGTGGCCGCGACCCGTCGTCGAGCCGCGGCCAGGCCGCCGCGTCGGCGAGCGCCTGCCGCAGGACGAGCGCGCCGAGCTCGATGATGAGGTCGCTCTCCTCGGCGATCGCGACGAACTCGCTCGGCGGCACCGATCCCCACGTCGGGTCACTCCACCGGACCAGCGCCTCGAAGGCGCGCACGGTGCCGTCGAGGATCCGAACTTCCGGCTGGTAGCTGACCGTCAGCTCGCCGGCCTGCACCGCCCGGCGTAGCGCCGCCTCGATCTCGTGATGGCGTACGGTCGCGGCGCGCATCGACGGGGTGAACAGCGCGAACGCGCCGCCGCCCTGCGCCTTCGCCTGGTACATCGCCGTGTCCGCGTCGCGGAGCAACGTCTCCGGCGCGTCCTCGGGTCCGGCAATGGCGATGCCGATGCTCGCGCCGGCGTACGACTCGCGGCCGTGCGGCAGCGCGACCGGGCGGCGCAACGTGTCCGCGATCCGGTCCGCCATCGCGACGGCGGTGCTCGCCAGGTGCACGCCGTGCGCGAGGACGACGAACTCGTCGCCGCCGAGCCGCGCGACGACGTCGCCGGGCCGGAGCACCCGGCGCAGCCGGTCGGCGACCTCGACGAGGAGCACGTCGCCCGCCTCGTGGCCGAGCGAGTCGTTGACCCACTTGAACCGGTCGAGGTCGATGAACAACAGCGCCATCGGCTCCCGCGCCTCGAACGCCGCGGCCATCAACGCGAGGAGCTGCAGGCGGTTGGGCAGGCCGGTCAGCGTGTCGTGCGTCGCCTGGTGCGCGAGCTTCGCCTCGACGACCTTGCGCTCGTGGATGTCCTCGACCTGGACGACGAGCCGGTCGCCCTCCTCGGCAGCGGCGTGCGACAACGCGATGAGCGCCCACCGCCCGCGCCCCTCGGCTTGCCTGACCCGCGCCTCGAACCGCGCCCCCGGCGAACGGCCGCTGCGGACCTCGCCTGCGACGCGTTCCAGCTCGGCGCGCGCCGCCGGTTCGACGAGGTCGACGAACGGCACGCCCGCGAACGCCGCCGGCTCCTCCCCCAGCAACGCCGCGAGCGCCGGGTTGGCCGCCTCGACGAGCCCGCGGTCGTCGACGACCGCGAGCCCGATCGACGCGAACGCGAACGCGTCGGACAGCCGTTGCACACCCCTCCGGTGCAACGACGACTCGCGCCGGAGCAGCGACGTCGTGACGTGGACGCCGCCCGCGATAAGGACCGCGAGCCCGATCGAGGACGCGGCGCTGAACGTCTCGCCGGCAGCGTCGTACTGCGGCCAGACGAGCGAGATCGTGACGGCGGCGACTGTCGTCGCGGTCGTCCCGAACGGTCCGAACCGCACCGCGGCCTCGGCGAGGACGAAGACCGCGATCAACGAGCGCGGGCCGTAGTGGTCGTGGTACGCCATCGCGTAGAGCGCCCAGAACGTGAGGTCGAACGCCGTCACCGCGACCGCGAGCCGGTCCAGCTCGCGCCGTTCGGTGAGGTGCCGGGTGAGCAGGACCACGGCGACGCTCGCCAGAACGAGGGCAAGGTGGACGGAGACCTGGCCACCGACCGCGACGCGGGCACCGCCGGTCCCGGCGACGCGCGTCGTGACCAGCAGGACGACGGTCGACAGCGCGGCGACGACGCGGACGACCGCGAGCGTCACCTCGAAGCGGGCCGCGCTCGCGAGGTCGTCGTCGCCGGCGACACCACGCAGGCGCGGTCCTGGGGTGCCCACCAACCTCCTCACGGCGGGGACCTACGTCGATGACGTAGGTCCTGTGATCGACAGTAAGCAGACGAGCACTCAGACGACATGGCCCAGCCGGGCCGTTCGGCCTACCCGAAAGGACCAGGAAGGGCGCCGCGCGTCGGGACGTTGCAGACTGTTCGACGAGTCCCGCCGACGAGAGGACGCACGTGCTCGACGACGCCACCATCGAACGCATCCTCGTCGTGACCGCCCACCCCGACGACGTCGACTTCGGCGCCGCGGGCACGGTCGCGACGTGGACCAAGGCCGGGTACGACGTGACGTACTGCGTCGTCACGAACGGCGACGCCGGCGGCTTCGACCCGACCGTGCCGCGCAGCGAGATCGCCGGCATCCGGCAGGCCGAGCAGCGCGCCGCCGCCGCGACGGTCGGCGTCACCGACGTCCGGTTCCTCGGCTACCCCGACGGACGGGTCCGCACGTCGCTCGAGCTGCGCCGCGACATCGCCCGGGTCATCCGCCAGGTCCGCCCGCAACGCGTCCTCACGCAGAGTCCCGAGCGCAACTACGAGCGCGTCTACGCCAGCCACCCCGATCATCTCGCGGTCGGCGAGGCGACGCTCTGCGCGGTCTACCCCGACGCACGCAACCCGTTCGCCCACCCCGAGCTGGCCGAGGAGGGGCTCGACGCCTGGACCGTCCCCGAGGTCTGGCTGATGGCGATGCCGGGCGCGGAGCACGTCGTCGACGTCACCGAGCTCTTCGAGACGAAGCTCGCCGCGCTGCAGTCCCACGCGAGCCAGCTGGCGGGCGTGCCCGGCGAGCTCGAGGAGGTCCTGCGCACCTGGATGGGCGCGAACGCCACCGGCGCTGGGCTGCCCGAAGGCCGGCTGGCCGAGGCGTTCCGGGTGCTGAACACGGCGTAAGGCCGGCGGCCGGCGTCCTCGCGGCGACCGGACCGCGACAGACCGGCCATCCGTTCGTTTCTCCGTTCAGCGACCCGAGATGGAAGGACGTCCATGAGGCTTCGCACCTGGTTCACCGCCGCCGCGGCCGCGGTAGCGGTGGCAGGCTCGATCACGCCCTCGCACGCCATCATCGGAGGCACCGCGGCCGCTCCCGGCGGGTACCCGTTCATGGCCGCGATCACCGACAACAGCGGCTTCCAGTTCTGCGGCGGCAGCGTCATCGCGAGCACCTGGGTGCTCACCGCCGCGCACTGCGTGCAGGGTGAGTCGGCGGGCAACGTCCGCGTCGTCACGGGTCGTACCGACCTGTCGGACACGAGCACCGGCCAGGACATCGCGGTGAGCCAGATCTTCGTCGACCCGGCGTTCGACGGGTCGGGTTGGGACGCCGCGCTGCTCAGGCTCGCTACCGCGACCTCGTCGCCGGCGATCACGCTCTCGACCGCGGCCAACGACAACCTCGAAGCCCCTGGAACGACGGTCCGGGTCATCGGTTGGGGTGACCAGGCGCCGACGCTCGGCCTGCTCGCGACCAACCAGCTCCGCCAGGTCGATCTGCAGGTCGTCTCGGACAGCGAGTGCGCGCGGACGAACTTCGGCCTCAACGCGGCCACCAGCGTCTGCGCGGCCGCGCTGCTCAAGGACTCGTGCAACGGCGACTCCGGCGGGCCGCTGTTCTCGCTCGCGCCGTCGCGTATCCAGATCGGCATCGTCAGCTACGGCACGAGCTGCGCACTGCCCGGGTTCCCCGGCGTGTACAGCGAGGTCAACAACGCGCAGATCAGGAGCTGGATCACGTCGACCTCCGGCGTGTAGTCGCCCCCGCACCAACGAGACCCCGGTCGCCGCCCCCGTGTGACCGGGGTCTCGTGTGTCGTGCCAGCCTGATTCGCCCCGCTTTGGAGATGCCGTCGTGCCGACCTGGGGCGCACACTGCCGATATGTCTCGAACGTTCTCGCTCGCCACGGCCGCCGTGCTCGTCACGGCGGGGGTCGCCACGCTGGGTCCGACGGCGGCGTGCGGGGCGCCGGCCGCGACGTTCTCGCCACCGGTGGTGCGTTGACCAGCGCGTTCGACAAGACGACCAGCGAGGTCCGCATCGAGATCCCGAGCACGTTCTTCCACGACCTCCCGGCGCACGGTCCGGTCCTCTCGCCGGGCGCGAAGATCAGCGGCCTGGCGATCACCGCGCGCCGCAACGACGCCGACGTGCTTGTGCCGAACACTGACGAGGCCGGGAGCCTCGGCTGCGACTTCGTACTCACGGAGCGTCGATGACGCGGTATGGCAACGCGCCCCGCCGGTCGCAAAGCGTCCCGTCCCGCCACTCGCAACGACGGACACCGGCTCCGTTCTACCGCTCGTCGCCGCCGCCTTCGCGGTCGGCGCGCTGACGCTGCGCCGCCGCCAAGCGCGAGCGGCGGACTTGCATCTACCAGCGGTGGCGCAACACCGGTCGGGCGACGGTGCGCAATAACTTGTGATCTGGCGAGGCGTGAGGTCTTCGCTCGGGTGCCGCCGCATGCGCCTGAAGCATCCGTGTCGGTGAACGGCGAGGCGGTTCAGTCGCGCGACGTCGCGAGTTGCACGGCGCAGGGGCACGGCGATCCGACGCACGATAGTCATGACCGGTATTGCACATGTTGACCGGCTCTGTCATGGTTCCTCCACGCGATTCGCCCGGCCAGCGAAGGGAACGCCCATGCACGGCCGATATCACGCTCGGCTCGCCGGCGCACTGCTTCTTGCGGCGATCGTTCAGAGCACATCGCCTCCTGCCGACGCCGGACCGCTCGGCCGGGAGACGTGCTACAACTTCACCGGAACCGTCGCACAGGTGTGCCTATTAGGGGTCGGCACTGCGTCCGACTGTGCTACCCAACTACAGGATTCCAACGGAATCCATCTCCTAGACACAGACCCAGCCGACCAATGCGCGGGTGACGAGCGGACCCTTGAAGTAGACCCGCCACCGAAGTATCCGATCTACCTGCCCGAAGGTATCGTAGGCGAGGGCACGGTGTTTCCTGCGACGAACACCGACGGTGGCCCGTCGCCATGCACCTGGACGCCCGACAACCCGCACTACAGCGATAAGTCCGGTGGCGTCATCGCAAAGTCGAGATGGACTTGCGACCCTGACGTGTCGTTCACCTACTACTATCTAACGCTGTTCAATTGCAACACGTCGAGCCCATCCGGTCGCGAAGCGGACTGGGTGAGTTCCGGGCAATGCTACGTCGTATCCAAGCCATCGACCGGCACGATCCAAGACCCCGGCGACGGCATCAAATGGCCATCCGGCAAGCGAATCCGCTACGTCCCGAAGAAGGGCGACCCTCCAGGCCGCACCAACGGCTGGTACATCCAATGCGTGCAATGGTACTACGGCGTCGGCAACCAGGAATATCGCGGCGGACAAGTTGTGTCGCAACCCGTGCACATCACGGTGTTCCCTGCGTGACCGATCCGGACAAGGTGATCCCGGCGCTGAGAGCGGCCTTTGACGACGTCCTCGCCCAGGCCGGGTTTACCTGGAACGGTGACGACCATGCGACCGATCCGATCACCGTGCTCTACGAGGCGGTGCCCGCAATTGCCGCAGAGCGTGTACCGCGCGTCGCGTCGCACCTCGGCGATCTAGACAGTTTGTGTCTTGACCTCTGGATAACCTACGACGACACGTCCGATGTGCTCGCCGCTGTGAGGTTCGAAGGCGCTCCCGCGACCGCGGTGCTTCGAGAACTTGGACACCACGCGGCTGCAGAGGCCATCGAAACAGCTACTACGTTCGACGCGCAAGTCGCGGCGTACGCGGCGGGATTCGCCGCACTGTTCGGCGCCTGAGGCTACATGACCCGCCGCGTCGGCGCGCGGCCGTCCCGCCGCTCGCCGCGACCGATCTCGCCGCCGGCGCCCCAGTGCATCGCGCCGTCGCCGCTACGGCGAAGCCGGCCGCCTAGGACGCGGCGGCGACCTGGAAGTTGCCGCCCGAGATCGTTCGGGTGGCGACGTTGCTCGCTCGGCAGGTCGACGAGAGCTGCGGGGGCACGGGGAAGCCCGCGACCGTGTCGCCGGTACGCGAGACGCCCCATTGGTCGTTGCGTCCCGGCTCGCCGTTGTCGACGACCTTGAGGAACCAGTCGGTGCCGCCCGCGTCGCGGCCGGAGCCGTACGCGGTGTGGCCGTTCACGACGACACAGGCGAGAGTGATCCGGACGGCGCTGCGCGCCTTGCCAGGACCGTTGACCGTGTAGTCGGCGCGACCGGAGCTGGTCGCGGGATGGGCGTCGACGGTGAGCATCGTCTTCGTCGCGTTCCGGCCGTGGCCGTCGCGGTAGAACCCGCCGCCGCTGACCTGGGCGGGCGCGGCCTGCGCCATGCCCGCGACGAGCGCACCGGAGGCGCCGACGATGAGGATGGGACGGAGGAGACGCATGGGGCACTCCTGGTGAGCTGGGT
>CBQZLL010000027.1:0-17172 GCA_967749945.1 uncultured Frankiaceae bacterium | reverse complement strand
GGCGCGGGCGGGCCGGGCGGCGGGGCCGGAGGCCAACCGGGCGGGGGTGGCGGCGGCGGCCACGGCGCGGCGTACGGCCCGGGCGGCCACCGCGGCGGGCGGTTGCGCCGCCCGCGCACGAGCAACACGACGATGAGCACCGTCGCGCCGATCCCGATCACGACGACGATGACGATGCCGACGACGATGCCGCGGACGGGGACGAGCTCGTGGAGCTTCTTGTCGTCGAGCGCGGCCCGGCGCGGCCCGAACTCGGCGGCGAGATCGTCGCGCGACACGCGTTCGCGCAGCGTCGAGGAGAGCCCCGGCACCGACACCCGCACCGCGATGAGGTCGAGCGCCTCGAAGTAGAACGGCGTGACGTTCCAGACCACCGACGCGATCCCGCGCTCCTCCTCCCCCAGCGCCTCCCGCGTCGCGGCTCGTGGCCGGTACGTCACGGTCACGACGTCGAGTCCGTTGTCGTCGAGATAGCCGACGCCCGACACGTTGTAGCCCGCGTCGCGCAGCGCCCGGCGCGTCGACGTCATCGCCCGCACGGCGCTGCACGACGACCCCGCGACGACCGCCAGCAGGACGGCGGCGGCGTAACGCCGGCGGTGGCGCATCAGCCCGTCCGGCTCGGCTCGCGCAGCCCGGCGAACAGGTCGTCCTCGGGCGGCGCCGTGTCGACGAACGACCGGACCAGCTCGTAGTCCTCGGTCGGCCACGCCGACTGCTGCACCTCGACCGGCACCGCGAACCACGAGCCGTGCGGGTCGACCTGCGTCGCGTGCGCGAGCAACGCCTGGTTGCGTACCGGGAAGTACTCGGCGCACAGCACCCGGGTCGTGATGCGCCGCCGGTCCTCGGGCTTGTCCTCCCACTCGGCGAGCCACTGCGCGTACGGCGACTCGAGCCCGCGCGCGAGCATCGCGTCGTGGACGGCCTGCAGCTTGTCCTTGTGCCAGCCGTGGACGTAGTAGAGCTTCGACGGCTGCCAGGGCTCGCCCGCGCCGGGGTAGCGCTCCTCGTCGCCGGCCGCGTCGAACGCCTCGACGGACACCCGGTTGCACGCGATGTGGTCGGGGTGCGGGTAGCCGCCGTTCTCGTCGTACGTGACGACGACGTCCGGACGCTCGCGGCGGACGATCTCGACGAGGGCGCGCGCCGTGACCGCGAGCGGTTGCTCGGCGAAGCAGCCCGGGTCGAGCGGCGGCAGCGGGGTGTCCTCCAATGCGCCCTCCGGCCGCTGCGGCAAGCCTGAGTCCACGAAGCCGAGGTCGACCTGGCGTACGCCGAGGATCTCGATCGCCGACTCGAGCTCGCGCCGGCGTACGGCGGGCAGGTCGGCGACGACCTCGGGGCGGTCCAGGGCGGGGTTGAGGATGTCGCCGCGCTCGCCGCCCGTGCAGGTCACGACGACGACGTCGACGCCGTCGCGCGCGTAGCGCGCCATGGTCGCCGCGCCCTTGCTCGACTCGTCGTCGGGGTGCGCGTGCACCGCCATGAGACGGAGCCGCTTGCCTGCCATCGTGCCTCCTGGACTGCTCGTTTCTGTCGCGGCCCATTCTGCCGGGATACTGCGACAGGTGACCGAGGCCCCGACGCGGGACGTCGCCAAGTACGTCGTGATCGCGCTGGCCGCGATCGTCGGTGCCGTCGGGCTCACGGTGGTGTTCCTCCCCCGGTCTACCCCGGACATCGCCTATCACGTCGTGAGCGTGCAGGTCGGCGACCCGACGCGGGTCGTCGTGACGTTCGAGGTCGAGAAGGCGCCGCTGGCGTCGGCCGAGTGCCAGGTCACCGCGACGGGCGACCGGCGCGACGTCGTCAACCGCCTCACCGGCATCCGCGTCGGCCCGTCCCCGGGCGAGCGCGTCACGCGTCATACGGTCACCGTGCTGACCGACCGTCCGGCCACCGGCGCGGCGGTCGCGTACTGCGCGATCACGAAGACTCGATGACCCTCTCGCCGACAGCGCTCGCGGTGCTAGCGTCGAACGCGACACCCCGACCATCGCACCCGGAGCAGTCGTGACCGAGAGCACTGTCGCCGAGACTTGGCTGACGCAAGACGCCTACGACCGCCTCCAAGCCGAGCACGACCGGCTCGTCGCCGCGCGGCCCGACGTCTCGAAGATGATCGAGAAGGCGCGTGAGGAGGGTGATCTCAGGGAGAACGGCGGCTACCACGCGGCCAAGGAAGAGCAGGGCAAGCAGGAGGCGCGGATCCGCCAGCTCGAACAGCTCCTCCGGACCGCGCGCGTCGGCGAGGCGCCGACCTCCGCGGGTGTCGCCGGTGCTGGGATGGTCGTGACCGTACGGTTCCAGGGCGACGACGACCCGGAGCGCTTCCTGCTCGGCTCGCGCGAGGACCACGTCGGGGGCGACCTCGAGATCTACTCGGTCAACTCGCCGCTCGGGAAGGCGCTGTCCGGCGTGCGCGTCGGCGAGACCGTGTCGTACTACCTGCCGAGCGGCAAGCAGATGAAGGTCGAGCTGCTCGACGCGGCTCCGTTCTCGGGCTGACCGCCGTGAACGACGACTTCCCCGTCGAGGGCATCGACCACCTCCACTTCGTCGTCGGCAACGCGCGGCAGGCTGCGCACTTCTACTCGACGGCGTTCGGCATGCAGGTCTCGGCGTACCGCGGACCGGAGACGGGCGCGCGCGACACCGCGTCGTACGTCGTCGAGTCGGGCGGCGCGCGCTTCGTCCTCACCGGCCCCGTGCACGCGGCCGCCGAGCCGGTCCAGCACGTCGCGAGGCACGGCGACGGAGTGTTCGACATCGCGTTGCGCGTGCCGGACGCGCGGCGGGCGTACGCCCTCGCGGTCGAACGCGGCGCGCGCGGCGTCGCCGAGCCGCAGCTGCACGAGGACGACAACGGCAAGGTCGTCGTCGCCTCGATCGCGACGTACGGCGAGACGTGGCACACGTTCGTCGAGCGGACTGCGTACGACGGCGTCTTCCTGCCCGGGTTCGTGCCGCGCGAGCCGCTCGTGGCGCCGCCTGACAAGCGCTACTTCCAGGCCGTCGACCACGTCGTCGGCAACGTCGAGCTCGGCAAGATGGACGAGTGGGTCGAGTTCTACCACCGGGTCATGGGCTTCACGAACATGGCCGAGTTCGTCGGCGACGACATCGCGACGAACTACTCCGCCCTCATGTCGAAGGTCGTCGCGGACGGTACGCGCCGGGTGAAGTTCCCCCTCAACGAGCCGGCCGTCGGCAAGCGGAAGAGCCAGATCGACGAGTACCTCGAGTTCTACGGCGGACCCGGCGTCCAGCACATCGCGCTCGCGACGAACGACATCGTGCGTTCGGTCCGCGAGATGAAGGACCGCGGCGTGCTGTTCCTCGACACGCCCGACTCGTACTACGACGACACGCTGCGCGAGCGCGTCGGCGAGGTGCGCGTCGGCATGGACGAGCTGCGCGCGCACCGCATCCTGGTCGACCGGGACGACGAGGGGTACCTGCTGCAGATCTTCACGAAGCCGGTGCAGGACCGCCCCACGCTGTTCTTCGAGCTCATCGAACGCCATGGCTCGCAAGGCTTCGGCAAGGGCAACTTCAAGGCGCTGTTCGAGGCCATCGAGCGCGAGCAGGAGAAGCGCGGCAACCTCTAGGCCCCCGCACGGGATGGTGCCGGCGGGGAGCCCAGCGGCCCGCTAGCAGCCGCGGCCGAAGTGCTTGACCGACTTCACCGCGGGATGGGTGACCTTGGCGGCACCGTTGCCGGAGCGCACCAGCGCCCAGAGCGGGCGCGCGGTCTTGCCGGACAGCATCACGCTCGTGTACGTCGTCCCGTCGCTCACCGACACGGCGAGGTCGCCGCAGCGGTCGCGGTCGGCGTACGTACCGAACGACGAGAACGGCGAGTCGGCCTTCACCGGGATCGCGACGGTCCAGAGCTTCGCCGGACGGTCGCCGCGCCACGCGGTGACCGTCAGCACGCCGTGCGCGACGGTGCGGGTGTACCCGTCGGAACCGCGGCCGTCGAGGGCGACCGACGTGCCGAACAGGTCGGCGACGGGATCGCGCCGCGCGTGACCCTTCCGGCCGTCGATGGTCCCCTCGTCGCGCCGCGCGTTCTTGCCGAACGGCGTCACGACGACCGAGTAGCCGACATCGGACACGCCGTCGGAGTTGGTGTCGCCGACGAACCCCCACGAAGCCGCGTACGCGCCGCCCTGCAGGTCGCTCGTCTTGACCGTCCGCTTCGAGGTCCAGATCCGCGTGCCGGAGCCGTTGTACGCGCTCGCCGTGATGCCGAACGCATCGCCCTGGGCGACGGAGATGACGGCAACCTCGTCGCCGTGCTTGCGGTCCGCGTCGCCGAGGACCAGGACCGACCAGCCGTCCTTGGTCCAGCGCGCCTTGCCGTTCGTGCCGTCGAGGAGCGTGACCGTCTCCTTGTCGCTGTCGTACGAGTAGGCCCGCACCGCGACGTCGTCCTTCCCGTTGCCGGTGACGTCGGTGAGCGGCGTGACGAGCCAGTGTGCGGCGGCGGTGCCGGCGTACGTCCACAGCGTCATGCCGTCGTTCGACCGCAGCGCGGTCGCGGTGGGTACGTCGTTGGTCTGCGACACGACGACGACATCGTCGCGCTTGTCGCCGTCGAGGTCGCCCGCGGCGTAGGGGAACGCGTCGCCCTGGGCGGCGAGCACCGGCGTGCCGAGGTCGCGCTGCGTCCCCGTCGCGCCGTCGATGACGCTCACCCGCAGGCCCACGGCGTAGGCAACGGCCGTGTACGTCGGGTCGGCGGTGAACGAGTCGGCCTGGGTCCGCAGCAGCAGGTCGGTGCCGCCGCCGGCCACGGCGTCGAACAGCCCCGTCACGTCGGTGAAGCCCTCGGTGAAGCCCTGGGCCGACCCGAGGCCCGCGCCCTGGAACGCCTGCGTCCAGAGCTGCTTGCCCGCGCCGTCGTACGACGTCACGGTGGTGTCCTCCTGGCCCGCGCCAGCGACGACGCCGTCGGCGAACGCGCCTGAGTACGCGACGACGATGACGCCGGGACGCCCCTTCGGGCCGGTCGCGGTGAAGATCGGGTACACGTAGCCCTGCTGGGACGGCGTGACGGTCCACAGCGCCGCGCCGTCGCGGCCGCGGCGCGCTTCGAGCCTGATCGACTCGGTGATGCTGCCCGTCGCGTCGTCGAAGACGACGTGGTCGCGCACGTCGACGACGTCGTCTGTGCCGTCGCCGTCGAGATCGCCGGCGCGGACGAGTACGGCGTAGTCCTCGGTGTCGGCCTCGGCCGCGCGCTTCGCCGCCGCGACGAGCTCCTCGTCGAGGCCGAGCGGCGTGCCGAGGCGTTCGCGCTCCGCGAGCCAGGCCGCGCGAGTCGCGTGCTTTTCGAGGCGCGGTGCGCCCGTCGCCGTCGCCGGAGCGGCGCCCAGCAGGAGTGCCGCCGCGAGCAGCACCTTGGTCCACCGCATCGCGGCGCCCCCTGATCTCGTGAGGTTGGTCTGGTGATCTCTACGACGATTCGAGGCCGGGGGCGGGTTGCCTGCATTCGGTAGGAATTTTCCCGATCTCCGATCGTCACCCGAACTTGACAACGGTTTTCATTTCAGATGAGGATGAGGGTCATGCGCCTCACCCCCGTCCTCACGGCGTGCGCCCTGCTCGCCGGGTCGGGATGTGCGCGCGATGTGGGCGCGTCCGGCGGGCGGCTCGACGTCGTCGTCGCGGTCTACCCCCTCGCGTACGTCGCCGAGCGCATCGGCGGCGCCCACGTCAAGGTCACGGACGTCACGCCCGTCGGAGCGGAGCCGCACGACGTCGAGCTCACGCCCGCGCAGGTCGCGCTCGTCCAGGGCGCCGACCTCGTCGTCCGGGTGCGCGGGCTGCAGGCCGCGCTTGACGACGTCGCGCACGGCGCGAACGTCCTCGACGCGTCGACGGTCGACAGCAGCCCGTCGGGGGTGGCGCCGAATGACCCGCACCTCTGGCTCGACCCCGTTCGCGTGATCGCGCTGGCGTCCGCGATCGCAACGCGGCTCGGGGAGCGCGACACCGCGCACCGCGCGGAGTACCTGAGCAACGCGGCCGGGGTGGTCACCGACCTCACCGCACTGGACACCGAGACGCGGATCGCGCTGGGGCACTGCGCGCGGACCGAGATCGTCACGGGGCACGAGGCGTTCGGCCACTTCGCCGCGCGGTACGGCCTGCGCCAGACCGGCATCGAAGGCGTCTCCCCCGAGGGCGAGCCGTCACCGAAGCGGCTCGCGCAGATCGCGGCGTACGTCCGCGCGCACCACGTCACGACCGTGTTCGCCGAGGCACTGCTCTCGCCGAAGGTCGCGCGGACGATCGCGCACGAGACCGGCGCGCGGGTCGCCGTACTCGACCCGATCGAGGGTGCGACGGACGGGCTCGACTACCTCGCCCTCATGCGCCGCAACGTCTCCGCACTCCGGACCGCGTTGGGCTGCTCGTGACCGACGCGCCGTTCGACCTCCGCGAGGGCTGCGTCGCGCTCGCGGGCACCGAGGTGCTGCACGGCGTCGAGTTCCGGCTCGGCGCCGCCGAGTTCGTCGCGGTCCTCGGCGCGAACGGTTCGGGGAAGACCACCCTGGTCCGCGCGCTCGTGGGTCTGGTGCCGCTGGCGCACGGGGACCTGCGACTGTTCGGCGTGCCGGCCGCGACGTTCCGCGACCGGCCGCGCATCGGGTACGTCCCGCAGCGCCTCACCGTGACGTCGGGCGTGCCCGCGACGGTCCGCGAGGTCGTCACGTCGGGCCGGACCCCGCGGCTCGGACGGCTGCAGCGGTTCACCACGGCGGACCGCGCCGCCGTCGACCGCGCGATCGAGGCGGTCGGTCTCGGCGCCCGCACGAGCACGCCGGTCGCGCACCTCTCCGGTGGCCAGCAGCAACGCGTACACATCGCCCGCGCGCTCGCCGCCGAGCCCGACGCGCTCGTCCTCGACGAGCCGACGGCGGGCGTCGACGCGGAGAGCCAGGAGGCGTTCGCAGCGACGTTGCGGATGCTCAAGGAACGTGGCGTCGCGGTGCTGCTCGTGAGCCACCACGTCGGCGCGCTCGCCGACCTCGTCGACCGGGTCGTCGTCGTCGCGAACGGCCGTGTCACGTACGACGGCCCGGTGCCGCCCAGCGGCATGGCGGACGACGACCACCATCACCCTCACGTCGCCGACCCGAGCCGCTGGGGGCTGTCGTGACGCTGCTGTCGCTGGACTTCATGCGCAAAGCGCTGCTCGCGGCGGTCCTCGTCGGACTCACGGCACCGGCCATCGGGACGTACCTCGTGCAGCGCAGGCTCGCGCTGATGGGCGACGGCATCGGTCACGTCGCGCTCACCGGCGTGGGCCTCGCGCTGCTGCTCGGCACCGCGCCGTTGCCGACGGCCGTGGTCCTCGCGGTCGCGGGCGCGGTCGCCATCGAGCTGCTCCGCGAACGCGGCGGCACCAGCGGTGACCTCGCGCTCGCCCTGCTGTTCTACGGCGGTATCGCGGGCGGCGTCCTGCTCACGAACATCTCGAAGACCGCGACCAGCTTCAACCTCGTCGCCTACCTGTTCGGCTCGGTCAGCACGGTGAGCACCGGCGACCTCTGGGTCATCGGCGCGCTCGCCGCGGCGGTGCTCGCGGTCGTCGTCGTGTTCGGCCGCGAGATGTTCGCGGTCTGCTACGACGAGGAGGTTGCCCGCGCGGCGGGCCTGCGCGTGCGCGTGCTCAACCTGCTCATCGCGGTCACCGCCGCGCTCACCGTCGCGCTCGCGATGCGCGTCGTCGGGCTGCTGCTCGTCTCGGCGCTGATGGTCGTGCCGGTCGCGGCGGCGCAACAGGTCGCGCGGTCGTTCCGGCAGACGTTGCTCGGCAGCGTCGGTGTCGGCGTTGCGGTCAGCGTCGGCGGCCTGCTGCTCGCGTACTACGTCGACGCCGCGCCGGGCGCGGCCATCGTGCTGCTCGCGATCGGCGTGTTCGTGTCGACCGCGGTGTGGGCGCGGGTGGCGCGGTGACGTACCGGCCGACCCGCCAGCGCGCCGCGGTCGCGGCGGCGATCGGGACCGGACACGCGTTCCGCAGCGCGCAGGATCTCTACGAGACCCTGCGCGCGGCCGGTGACAAGGTCGGCCTCACGACGGTGTACCGGACGTTGCAGGCGATGGCCGACGCGGGCGAGGTCGACGTCCTGCGCACCGCGGATGGCGAGGCGGTGTACCGGCGGTGCCGTACCGACGAGCACCACCACCACCTCGTCTGCCGCTCCTGCGGCACGACGGTGGAGCTCGCCGCCGACGAGGTCGACGCGTGGACCGCGAAGGTCGCGCGCCGCCACGGCTTCACCGACGTGAGCCACACCGTCGAGGTGTTCGGGCTCTGCCGCGACTGCCGGTAGCGTCACCACCGTTTTCCGTTGTGTGCGGGATTCAGCCGGCTAGAGCCGGCAAATCCCGCACACAACGCAGTCGGCCGGGGCGGCCGGCTAGCCGAAGGCCAGCGGGTAGGCCTCGGCCCGCAGGCGCGCCAGCACTTCGTCGCAGTGGTTGGCGCCGCGCGTCTCGAGCTGCAGCGCGACCTCGACCTCGTCGAGATGCAGCTTCGGGCCGGTCCGCAGGTGCTCGACGTCGAGGACGTTCGCGCCCGTCTCGGCGAGCACACCGAGCAGCTTCGCGAGCTCGCCGGGGCGGTCCGGGATGCGCAGCCGGAACGAGAGGTACCGCCCGGCCGCGATGAGGCCGTGCCGGACGACCCGGAGCATGAGCAGCGGGTCGATGTTGCCGCCCGACAGCACCGCGACCACCGGCGGGGCGAACGCCGCCGGCTCCTCCATCAGCGCAGCCACGCCCGCGACGCCCGCCGGCTCGACGACGAGCTTGGCGCGTTCGAGACAGATGAGCAGTGCCCGCGAGATCGCCTCGTCGGACACCGTGACGACGTCGTCGACGAGCGCGCTGACGTGCCGCAACGTCAGCGTGCCGGGCGTCCCCACCGCAATGCCGTCGGCGATGGTCGAGAGACTCTGCAGCGCGACCGGGTGCCCCACCGCGAGCGACTGCGGGAACGCCGCCGCCTGCTCCGCCTGCACCGCGACGACGCGCACGTCCGGTCGCAGTGCCCGTACCGCGACCGCGACGCCGGACACCAGCCCGCCGCCGCCGGTCGCGACGACGATCGTCCGTACGTCGGGGACCTGCTCGACGATCTCCAGACCGACGGTGCCACCGCCGGCGATGACGTCCGGGTGGTCGTACGGATGGATGAATACGCAGCCCTGCTCCACGGCGTACGCCGTCGCCTCCGCCAGCGCCTCGTCGACGGTGACGCCGGTCAGCACGACCTTGGCGCCGTAGGCCGTCGTCGCCGCGACCTTCGGCAACGGCGCGCCGACCGGCATGAAGACCGTCGCCGTGATGCCCAGCATCGACGCGGCGAGCGCGACGCCCTGCGCGTGGTTGCCGCGCCGCGGATCTTGAACGACCCGGTGCGCTGGAGGTTCTCGCACTTGACCGACACCGGGCCGCCGACCGCGCTGGACAGCCAGCGCGAGCCCTCGACGGGTGTCCGGATCGCGACGCCGTCGAGCAGCGTCGCCGCGGCCCGCACGTCGGCCAGGGTCACCAGGCTGGTGCTCACGGTGCCGATCCTTCCACTCAGGGGTTAGTGTCGGCCGCATGCGCGACGACCACCCGCTGCCCGGTACCGACCACGTCGTCGACGGCGTCCGGCTGCACGTCGTCCACCACGGCACCGGTGACGGCGTCCCCCTGCTGTTGCTGCACGGCATGCCGACGTCGGCGTACCTCTGGCGCGACGTGCAGCGCGACCTCGAACACAGCCACCGGACGTACGCACCCGACCTGCTCGGCCTCGGCTGCTCGGAACGCCCGAGCGCCGGACGCTACGACTTCGGGTCGCAGGCGGCGTTGCTGCTCGCCTTCGCCGACGACCTGGGTCTCGACCGCTTCGCGGTCGCGGGACACGACATCGGCGGCGGCGTGGCCGTGCACCTCACCGCCCTCGCACCCGACCGGGTCGCCGCGCTGATCCTGCTCGACACGCCGCTGCACGCCGACGTCTGGCCGGTGCCCGCGGTGCGCGCGCTCGCCGCGCCGATCCTCGGCGAGGCGCAGACCGCGGCGTTGAGGCTGCTGCCCGGCCTCGGCCCGCGCTACCTGGCGGGGCAACTCGCCCGCGGCCTGCGCGCGACCGAGCTCTCGGCGAAGTCGCTCGCGCAGTACGCCGACCCGCTGCTCTCGCCCGACGGCGCGCGCGGGCTGCTCGCGCTGATCCGCGCGTTCGACCCGGCGGCGGTCGAGTCGGCGTTCGGCCTGGTGCGCGTCGAGCCGCCCCCGTCCCTCGTGCTCTGGGGCGACAGCGACGCGTGGTTCTCGCCCGCGGTCGGGCGGCGCGTCGCCGGGGACCTGGGCGACGCGTCGTACGTCGAGGTCACCGACGCGGGTCACTTCCTCCCCGAGGACCGGCCCGAACGCGTCGCCGAGGAGATCGCGGGGTTCCTCGCCGAGGTGCGTCAGTCCGCGTTCCAGTAGCGGCTGCCCGACAGCACCATCGCCGCCGCGCCGACCAGGCCGGCCTCCTGACCGAGCGCGGCGGGCACCACACGGACCGCGCGCGCCCAGTCCATCTGCGCGTGCCGGCGGAACGCCTCCTCCAAGGGTTCGAACAGCAACGGCCCGGCCTGCGACAGCCCGCCGCCGACCGCGACGACCTCGACGTCGAGCAGGTGCGTCGCCGACGCGATCGCGACGCCGAGCGCAGCACCCGCGCGGGCGAGCGCGGCCCGCGCGACCGGGTGACCGCGGGCGGCGTCGTCGGCGAGGTCGCGGGCAGTGCTACGCAGGCTGCCCCAGCCCTGCTCGCGCGCCCATGCCGTGAGTGCCGGGCCGCGCGCGATCGCTTCGAGGCACCCGCGGCCGCCGCACACGCACGGCGGTCCGTCCGGGTCGACGACGACGTGGCCGATGTGCCCGGCGTTGCCGCTCGAGCCGTCGACGAGGTGCCCGCCCAAGACGAGACCACCGCCGACGCCGGTCGACACGACCATCCCGAGCACGTTGTTGCTCCCGCGTCCCGCGCCACGCCAGTGCTCGCCGACGGCGACACAGACCGCGTCGTTGTGCACGCGGACCGGGATGCCGGGGAACTGCTCGCGCAGCCGGTCGCGCAACGGGAAGTCGCGCCAGGCGGGGATGTTGAGCGGCGACACGTGCCCGTCCGGCCAGGTCATCGGACCGCCGCACCCGACCCCGACCCCGGCAAAGGTCCGCGCACCGACTCCCGACGTGAACCGGTCGAGCAACGCGAGCACGGTCTTCCAGAGCGTCTCGTCGTCGAGCCGCCGGCCCTGCGGCGTCGGCACCCGCGCGGCCGCCGATACCCGGCCACCACGGTCGACCACGGCAGCGGCGAGCTTGGTGCCCCCGATGTCGAGGGCGAGGACGTTCCTGCTGCCGGTGGGCACGTCAGCCGCCGAACGCCACGATGCTCGCCGTGAAGCCGTGCAGGTAGTTGCGCCCGCCGACGGGCCCGATCTCCCCCGCCGCGAAGAACCCGGCAACCGGCGCGTGCGCGAACCTCTCGGCGACGACGGTCGCGTCGTGGTCGGCGGTCGCGAACAACGTCGCGCCCCGGCCGTTGCAGGAGAACAACAAAGCACCCTCGACGAGACCTGGATCGGCGAGCAACGCGCGCAGGTCCTCGTCGGCGGCATGCGCGTCGCGGACCTGGAAACGCACCGTACGGCCGACCTCGACCAGGTCGCCGACGACGATCCCGTCCCGCGAGTCGTCGACGCCGAGCACGCCGCGGATCAGGAAGTCGCCGCGTTCGTGGACCTCGGCGTACTCGTCCATCGCGATGCCGATGTGCAGGCCACGCGACGCGAGCGCCTGCTCGTCGGCCGGCAGTGCGGTGACGATCTCCTCGAGCTTCGGCACGGCGGGTACGCCCGCCAGTTCCAGCAGGACATTCCCCTCGGCCTTCGTGACGACCATCGTCGGGCCGATCGGCCGGCAGCCCTGCGACACGATCGTCCGCGCGCCGACGTGCCCGCGCAGCAACGCGCCCACCGCGCCACGATCGACGACGCGACCGTCGACGAGCAGCCGCGAACCGCCCGGGCCGAGCAACCCGCTCGCCATGCCACCCGCGACGGGCAGCCCCTTCGCGGTGTCGTTGAACCGCGTCACGAACCCGTCGGCCGGGAACGAGTACGGGTCCGCGAGGATGAGGCAGAGGTCCGACTCCTCGGCCTGCTCGGGCAGCCCCACGACGGCCAGGCTCTCCGGCGTCCGCATCACTTCGAGATGGAACGTCCGTACCGTCGTCCGCGGCAGCACCGCCGCCCAGACGCTCACCGCGCTGCTCGCCTCGATGCCGCGCTCGTTGCCGATGACGCCACCAGCCGAGCAACCGAGCGTCGTCGCGCTGCCCGCGAGCGACGAGACGCGGCTCAGCGCCGCGTCGACCGTGTCCGGGTCGGGGCCGCAGACGAACGCACAGACGAGCGTCGGCGGGATCCCGCCCAACGGCGCGAGCGCGGCCGCCGTCGCCTCCTCCGCGGCGCGCACGAGGTCGGCACCTGCCGCGAGCCCGTCGCCGAACCGTCCCATCTGGCCAGTCTCCCCTATCGCCAAGTCCGGTGCGGTCCCCGGACGGCTGACGTAGCGTGGACCCGTGACCCCTGCCGACACCACCGCCGGAGCGCTGCGCGCGGACGGTGTGACGTACGAAACCGTCAAGCACGAGATCCGCCGCAACCTCGTCACGAGGCTCGCGTCGGGCGAGGAACGGTTCCCCGGCATCGTCGGCTTCGACGAGACAGTCCTGCCCGAGCTGGAACGCGCGCTCCTCGCCGGACACGACATCGTGCTGCTCGGCGAACGCGGGCAGGGCAAGACGCGGCTGATCCGTTCACTCACCGAACTGCTCGACGAGTGGACGCCGGTCGTCGCGGGGTGCGAGATCAACGACCACCCGCTCGCGCCGACCTGCGGCGCCTGCCGCGCGCGGGTCGCCGACCTCGGCGACGACCTGCCCGTGACGTGGCGGCACCGGAGCGAGCGGTACGGCGAGAAGCTCGCGACGCCGGACACGAGCGTCGGTGACCTCATCGGCGACGTCGACCCGATCAAGGTCGCGGAGGGCCGGACGCTCGGCGACCCGGAGACCGTCCACTACGGCCTCGTCCCGCGCACCAACCGCGGCATCTTCTCCGTCAACGAACTGCCCGACCTCGCCGAACGCATCCAGGTCGCGTTGCTGAACGTCCTGGAGGAGCGCGACATCCAGGTCCGCGGCTACCAGTTGCGGCTCCCGCTCGACCTGTTGCTCGTCGCGTCCGCCAACCCCGAGGACTACACCAACCGCGGTCGCATCATCACGCCGTTGAAAGATCGCTTCGGCGCAGAGATCCGTACGCACTACCCGCTGCGTCTCGACGACGAGATCGCGATGATCCGGCAGGAGGCCACGCTCGCCTGGCCGCCGCCGAACGCCGTCGTGCCCGAGCACCTGCTCGAAGTCATCGCGCGGTTCACCCGCCACGTCCGCGAGGCACCGGCCGTCGACCAGCGTTCCGGAGTCTCGGCTCGCTTCGCCATCGCGGCGGCGGAGACCGTCGCCGGATCGGCCGTACGCCGCGCGGCCGTCGCCGGAGAGGACACCCCCGTCGCGCGGGTCGTCGACCTGCCGTCGGTCATCCCGGCCGCGCGCGGCAAGGTGGAGTTCGACCACCTCGAAGAAGGGCGCGAGCTGGAGATCCTCGCGCACCTGCTCAAACGTGCCGTTGCGGAGACATACCGAGCGCGGCTCGGCGGCGCGGACGTGTCGGGCCTGCTCGCGAAGTTCGACGACGGCTCGACTGTCGAAACCGGCGAGCTGGTGCCCGCGACGGAGCTGCTCACCCGGGTCGGGACCGTGCCCGGGCTCGCCCAGCTCATGCGACGGCTCGGCATCGACGACGGCGCGGAATCCCCCGGACTGGCCGCCGCGACCGTAGAGTTCGCCTTGGAGGGGCTGCACCTGCAGAAGAAGCTCGACAAGGATGAAGTTCCTGGCCGCGCGGTCTACGGGAGGTAAGCAGCGATGCGATCGAAGAACGCAGTGCTCGGCGTGGCGGTAGCTGGCGCGGGAACCCTGATCATCGGCTCGGCCATCGGCGGGAAATGGCTGCTCGGGACGCTGCTCGGCATCCTCTGGCTCGGCGCGTGGGGCTTGCGGTACCGGGAGCTGCGTTGAGACGGTTGCTTCCCTGGGAAGCACTGGGCGCGCGGATACCCCTGCTCGCCTTCTCTGTCGCGTTGCTCCTGTTCGCCATCGTGCTGTTCGGCACGGGGCATGACTTCGGTGCGATGACCGCGATGATCGGAGCGTTCCTCGCGGTCGCCGCCGCGAAGCGCGCGGCGTGAGCATCCGGTACGGACCGTGGGCCGGCGGGCCTGACCCGCTGGAGCCTCCGTACGACCTGGCCGCAGCCGTCGACGAGATCGGCGACGCGGTGCTCGCGGGCAACAGCCCGCGCGAGGCGTTGCGCTCCATGCTCCGCCAAGGACCGCAAGGTCACCGCGGTCTCGACGACCTCATGCGGCGCTTGCGCTGGCAACGCCGCGAGGTCCGCGAACGCGGCCGCCTCGACGGAACGTTGGAGCGGATTCGGGAGCTGCTCGACACTGCGCTGGAGCAGGAACGCACCGCGCTGTTCCCCGACCCGAGCGACCGGGCCCGCGCGGCCGAGGCCGAGCTCGACGCACTGCCGCAGGACACCGCCCGCGCGGTACGGCAGCTCGCCGACTATGCGTGGACCTCGCCCGAGGCGCGGGACACGTACGAGGAGATCCGCGACCTGCTGCGCCGCGAGGTCCTCGACACGCAGTTCCGCGGCATGAAGGAGGCGCTGGCCGGCGCAGACCCGGAGACGATGCAACGCGTCAAGGAGATGCTCGGGGCGCTCAACGACCTGCTGGACGCGGACGCGCGCGGCGAGGACACGACGCAGGCGTTCGCCGACTTCATGGCCGCGTACGGCGATTTCTTCCCCGACAACCCCGCGACGTTGGAGGAGCTGGTCGACTCGCTGGCGCGGCGGTCGGCGGCGGCACAGCGGATGCTCAACAGCCTCGCCCCCGACCAGCGTGACGAGCTGGCAAACCTCATGGCGCAGGCGTTCGGCGACATGGACATGGCGTACCAGATGGACCGGCTGGCCCGGTCGCTGCGGTCGCGCCGCCCCGACCTCGAGTGGCGCTCGGGCGAACGGATGACCGGCGACGACGCGCTCGGCCTCGGCGATGCGGTGACCGCGCTGGAGGAGCTCGCCGACCTCGAGGAAGTCGAGTCCGCGCTGCACCAGGACTACCCCGGTGCGTCGCTGGAGGACGTCGACGAGGAGGCGCTACGCCGTACCCTCGGCCGGAACGCCGTCGACGACCTGCGAGCCCTGCAACGCCTCGAGCGCGAGCTGACCGAACAGGGCTACCTCACGCGCCGCGGCGAGGACCTGGAGCTGTCGCCCAAGGCGTTGCGCCAGATCGGGGCGACCGCGCTGGCGCGGGTGTTCCGGCACCTCGACGCGAAGGGGCGCGGCGACCACGGCGTCCCCGACGCGGGCGCCGCGGGCGAGCTGACCGGCGGGTCACGAGCCTGGCGGTTCGGCGACGAACAGCCGATCGACGTGGTCCGTACCCTGACCAACGCGATCACCCGATCACGGCCGGGTGCGGGGTTCGGGGTCCCCGCGCTCCGGAGGAACGCGGGGTTGGGGCCCCGCGTGGGCCTCGATGTCGCGGACTTCGAAGTGCTCGAGACCGAACGCCGGACGTCGGCGGCAGTGTGCCTGCTCGTCGACCTGTCGTACTCGATGGCGTTGCGCGGCACCTGGGGCGTCGCGAAGTCGACGGCACTGGCGTTGCACTCGCTCGTCACGACGCGGTTCCCGCAGGACCGCATCCACATCGTCGGGTTCAGTGACTACGCCCGCGAGCTGCGTCCCGCCGACCTGGCCGGGCTCTCCTGGGACATGGTGCAGGGCACCAACCTGCAGCACGCGTTGATGATCGCCGGGCGGCAGCTCGCGCGGTACCCCGACAGTGAGCACGTCGTCCTGGTCGTCACCGACGGCGAGCCGACCGCCCACCTGATGCGCAACGGCGAGCCGTTCTTCGCCTGGCCACCGCTCCCCGAGACCCTCGACCTGACGATGGCCGAGGTGCTCAAGCTGACCCGCGCCGGCGCGACGATCAACGTCTTCATGCTCGACGACGAGCCACGGCTCGTGCACTTCGTCGAGCAGGTTGCTCGGCTGAACGGCGGCCGGGTGTTCGCCCCCAACCCCGAACGCCTCGGCGACTACGTCGTCAGCGACTACCTCCGCGCGCGTCGCGGGAGGAGATAGGACCGGAACCCGCCTGGGCGCCGACGCTCGACGTGCACTGGGTCCGTACGCCGTCAAGGACGGTTGAGACCGGCCGTCCGAGGAGGATCTCCTCCCGCGCCGGGCGCGGAGGTCTAGGCCGCCCGCGGCAGGAGGTGATGCCGCCCGTCACGAATGTGGACAGTCATACTGGCGGCGACGTCCCAGAGCAGAGGAACGACGATGAACGACTTCCAGGTCCGGCTGAAGAAGGGCCTCGGCCGGTTCGGCGGGGGCTACTCGCTGCTGCTGCTCGGTCTCGGGCTGCTCGCGATCCTGTTCGCGTGGAACGGCATCGCCGGCGAGCAGCTGGTCGCCGCGCAGATCCCGTACCTGGTCTCCGGTGGCTTCATCGGCCTCGGTCTCATCGCGATCGGCTGCACGATGATGGTCGTCCAGGCCGCGCGGATCGACCGGACGCGGATCGAAGCCAAGTTCGACGCCCTGCTCGCCGCCGTCGAGAACGGCATCGGCAACGCCGGCGGCGCGCCGCGTGACCTGCGCGGGCTCGTCGCCGCCGGGAGCGCGTCGTACCACCGCCCGGAGTGCCGGCTGGTCGACGGTCGCGAGGAGGTTTCCTACCTCACGCCGGAGGAGGCCCGCGCCCGCTTCCTCACGCCGTGCCGGGTGTGCGCCCCCGAGCAGAGCAACGTCGCCCCGATCGTCTAGGTCGCGCTAGCGAGGTCGTGTGCCGGCAGACGGTGAACAGACTTCGCTAGCGCGACACTAGCTAGTAGGGCTTGGCGAAACGCTCGTCGCGGCGTGCTTCGCCAGCCCACATCTC
>CBQZLL010000026.1:0-17247 GCA_967749945.1 uncultured Frankiaceae bacterium | reverse complement strand
GCGTCGTCGACTGGGCCGGCCCGTGGCCCGTCGACGAACGCTGGTGGGACCTGCCCGCCGCCCGGGCGTACGCCCGGGTCCAGGTCGTCACCGACGACGGCGCGGCGCGGCTGCTGGCGCGGACGTACGACCGTTGGTGGGTCGAGGGTGCCTACGACTAGCACCGTTGTGTGCGGGATCCGGCTGCCTAGAGCCCGCAAATCCCGCACACAACGAAGACAACCGGGCCACTAGTGGGCTTCAACAACCCCGCCATGCCGTGGCCCGAGCTGGAGCGAAGGCTCTCCGACGGGCGCCCGCCCAGCCGCCCGCACGGCGCGGACGGCGGCGACAGCCCGGCCTGGTCGCGGAAGCGCCAGCCGTTCCAACCGGTCGTGTCGCGGGTGCCAGGGGCAGTCCCCTACGCCGAGCTGCACTGCCACTCCAACTTCTCCTTCCTCGACGGCGCGGCGCACCCCGAGGCACTGGCCGAGGAGGCCGCGCGGCTCGGCCTCGAAGCGCTCGCCCTCACCGACCACGACGGGTTCTACGGCGTCGTCCGCTTCGCCGAGGCGGCCCGCGCGTCCGGCGTGCCGACGGTGTTCGGCGCGGAGCTCTCCCTCGATCTCCGCAAGCCGCAGAACGGCGTCGCCGACCCCGAGGGCAGCCACCTCGTCGTCCTCGCCCGCCGGACCGCCGGGTACGCCCGGCTCGCCCGCGCCATCAGCACCGCGCAGCTCGCGGGCGCCGAGAAGGGCCGGCCCGTCTACGACCTCGCCGAGCTGGCCGAGTCGCACGCCGGCGAGTGGGTCGTGCTCACCGGCTGCCGCAAAGGCGCGGTGCCGAAAGCGCTGGCGCGCAACGGTTTCGAAGCCGCGTCGGCCGAGCTCGCGACGTTGGTGGAGGCGTTCGGCCAGGACGCGGTGGTCGTCGAGCTGTGGGACCGCGGCGACCCGGGCGACTCCGAGCGCAACGACGCGCTCGTCGAGCTCGCGACCCGCCACGGCCTGCTCTACGTCGCCACCAACAACGTCCACTACGCCCGCCCCGACGGCCACCGCCTCGCCACCGTCGTCGCCGCGGTCCGCGCGCGGCGCAGCCTGGACGAGGTCGACGGCTGGCTGCCCGCGTCCGGCGCGGCGCACCTGCGGTCGGGGGAGGAGCAGGCGCGGCGGTTCGCGCGCTGGCCGGGCGCGGTCGAGACGGCGGCGGAGATCGGGCGCGCGTGCGCGTTCGACCTGTCGCTCGTCGCGCCCCGACTGCCCGACTGCCCGGTCCCCGAGGGACACACCGAGATGACCTGGCTGCGCGAGCTGACGATGCGCGGGGCGGTCCGGCCGTACGGCACCCGCGGCGCGGAGACCGCCCCGGGCGCGTACGCGCAGCTCGACCGGGAGCTCGCCGTCATCGAGGCGCTCGGCTTCCCCGGCTACTTCCTGATCGTCCACGACATCGTGCAGTTCTGCCGCCGCGAGAACATCTTCTGCCAGGGCCGCGGCTCGGCCGCGAACAGCGCCGTCTGCTACGCCGTCGGCATCACCGCCGTCGACGCCGTACGCCTCAAGCTGCTGTTCGAGCGCTTCCTCTCGCCGTACCGCGACGGCCCGCCCGACATCGACCTCGACATCGAGAACGGCCGTCGCGAAGAAGTGATCCAGTACGTCTACGAGCGGTACGGCCGCGAGCACGCCGCCCAGGTCTGCAACGTCATCACGTACCGCCCGCGGTCGGCGATCCGCGAGGTGGGCCGCGCGTTCGGCTACCCGGAGGGGCAGCTCGACGTCTGGGCCAAGCAGATCGAGCACTGGGGGCCGCTGTCGCAGCTCGCCGACCACGACATCCCGGCACCGGTGATGGAGCAGGCACAGGCGTTGCAGCAGTCGCCGCGCCATCTCGGCATCCACTCCGGCGGCATGGTCATCTGCGACCGCCCGGTCGTCGAGGTCTGCCCGGTCGAGTGGGCGCGGATGCCGGGGCGGACCGTCCTGCAGTGGGACAAGGACGACTGTGCCGCGACGGGGCTGGTGAAGTTCGACCTGCTCGGGCTCGGGATGCTCACCGCGTTGCACGGCACGTTCGACCTCATGCGCCGCCACCACGGCGTCGACCTCGACCTCGCGACCATCCCGCAGGAGGACCCGAGGGTCTACGAGATGCTCTGCCGCGCCGACTCGGTCGGCGTGTTCCAGGTCGAGTCGCGCGCGCAGATGGCGACGCTGCCTCGCCTGCGCCCCAAGGAGTTCTTCGACCTCGTCATCGAGGTGGCGCTCATCCGGCCCGGCCCGATCCAGGGCGGTTCGGTGCACCCGTACATCCGCCGCCGGCACGGCCGCGAGCCGGTCTCGTACCTGCATCCGCTGCTCGAACCCGCGCTGGAGAAGACGCTCGGCGTGCCGCTGTTCCAGGAGCAGCTCATGCAGATCGCGGTCGACGTCGCGGGCTTCTCGCCGGCCGACGCCGACGAGCTGCGGCTCGCGATGGGCGCCAAGCGGTCGCACGAACGGATGGCCGCGCTGCGCACCCGGCTGCTCGACGGCATGGCCGACCGCGACGTCCCCGTCGAGGTCGCCGAGGAGATCTACGACAAGCTCGTGGCGTTCGCGAACTTCGGGTTCCCCGAGTCGCACTCCGTGTCGTTCGCCTACCTCGTCTACGCGTCGGCGTGGCTCAAGCTGCGGTATCCGGCGGCGTTCCTCGCGGCGTTGCTCAACGCGCAGCCGATGGGCTTCTACTCACCGCAGTCGCTCGTCTCGGACGCGCGGCGGCACGACGTCGTCGTCCGCGGCGTCGACGTCAACGCCTCGCGCGCCGACGCCGACCTCGAGCCCGACGGCGCGGTCCGCCTCGGGCTGTCGTACGTCCGGTCGCTCTCGTCCGACGTCGCCGCGGCCATCGAGGCGGGACGGCCTTACGCGTCGATGGCCGACCTGGTCCGGCGGATCGCGTTGACCGAACGCCAGGTCGAGGCGCTCGCGACGGCGGGAGCGTTCGGCTGCTTCGGGCTGGACCGGCGGTCCGCGCTCTGGGCGGCCGGCGCGGTCGCGGCCGCGACGCCGGACCGGCTCGACGGTGTCGTCGTCGGAGCAGAGGCGCCGCCGTTGCCCGCGATGACGCCGATCGAGGTGACCGTCGCCGACGTCTGGGCCACCGGGCTGTCCGCCGACCGGCACGTCGTGTCGTACGTCCGCCCGCAGCTCGCCGCGGCGGGCGCGGTCGACGCGGTGACGTTGCGCGGGCTGCCGGACGGGACGCGGGTCTGGGCGGGTGGCGCGGTGATCCACCGGCAGCGACCGGCGACGGCCGGGGGCGTGACGTTCGTCAACCTCGAGGACGAGACCGGGCACATCAACGTCATCTGCTCGCCGGGGGTGTGGCGGCGGTTCCGCCGGGTCGCGGTGGGCGCGCCCGGGCTGCTGGTCCGGGGGCGGCTCGAAGTGGCCGAAGGCGTCGCGAACGTCGTCGCCGACCGGATCGAACCGCTCACCCTCGCCGTCGCGGCGAAGTCCCGCGACTTCCACTGACCCGGGTCAGACCCCGGAGATCTGGCCGATCGCGACCGCGTCGACCGCACCGCCGCACGGCGGGCCGACTGGGCTGGTCACCGCGAACACCGCGGTGCCGACACCGTTGATGTCACCAGCGGTCGCCATCAGTGCCACGGCACCGACCCGGGTCCATGTGAAGGTCCCGGAGATCGCGCCACTCATCCGACCCAGAGCCGTGCCGCTGGTGGCGCTGGTGCCGTTTGCCGTGCCGCTGATCACGCACTCGACGCCAATGGCGTTGTCCTCGTGCACTGTGTAGGTCGCGACCCCGCCGCCTCCGATGACGGCGCGCCTGCCGCGGTGGTGCTGGCCCTCGTAGCCGCAGCCGGCGAACGCCGAACCGTTCGCCGTACCCGTGACGCAGAAGGACGCGGTGCCGTTGCTGTCGCCGCAGCCGAAGCAGTTGATGTGGACGGCCGCCTCGAAGAGGACCGCTCCTCCGGAGCGGGCCATTGCCGACGCGGGCGCGCCGGGAGTACCGATCGTCGGCGCAAGTGCGGCGACCAGGCCGATCAGACGTAGCGCAGTGCGCATGGTGCCCTCCCTCGTTGTGGCTGTCGCCGGGGCTTCCCTTGCGGCGAAACAGCACTATATGGTGCGAAACGTCGCAAAAGGGCGAACCCAGCGCTCAGACGGAGGATCCGATGCGGACCGTGCTACGCAGGGCAGGGCTGGTCGCCGCGCTCGCCGGGAGCCTCGCCCTCGGGATCCAGCCCGCGTCCGCCTCCGGCGGCTCATTCGCCTTCCAGGGCACCGCGCACATCAACTGCTTCGGCTGCGGCGACAGCCCGGGTACCGCGACGCTCAACTACATCTGCGTCGACCTCAATGAGGGCGTCGTGTGCGTGTACGGCGTCGGGACGGCCTCGTACACGGCGACCGAGAGCTCCGGCGTCGGCTGCCTGCTCAGTGGGGCATGGAGCGGCGTCATGACAGGCCCCGTCAGCGTGTCGTTCAACCTGACGCGAGTCGGCTCGTTCTTCGTCATCACGACGGCCGGTGACGTCAACGGCGCGGGCGGAGGCGTCTTCCAGGTGACAGCGCCCGTCGGAATCCCGTGCGGCGGTCCGGTCGACGCCGCGATCGTCGGCGACGTGGCCGGGACCTAACGGCAAGGGTCTGCGGCACTGGTGCCGCGTCAGGCGACCCCGACTTCGCGGTCTGGGTACGGCCGCATTGGTGGTGACGAACCCCGTCGGGGTCCTCACGACGACGCTGTCGGTCGGTACCGCGCCCGGTCATGCCGCGCCCGGCGCGCCGACGTACACCGGGGTGGACCACGTCACCTGGTTCGGCTGTGGTCCCACGACAGGGGCAGCCGACCTGTGCCTCACCGGGTGCTTCCGCGGGAGCGTCCGGCTTGGTTGCACGGTCGCGCACGCGACGTTCACCGCGCAGGAGTGCACCGGTGTCGACTGCGTGATCTCCGGGACGGCGACCGGCTCGGTGACCGGCGGGATCGCGCTGAGCGTCAACTGGACACGGCTCGGTGCGCTCGCGGTCGTCACGACGACAGGCGACGTGAACGGGGCCAGGTACGCCGCGCTCGAGGTCGTCGGGCCGTCCGGGCTGCCCTGCGGAGGGCCCCTCGACGCGCGGTTCGCGGGCTTCCTCGTCGGCACCTGAGCCGGATTCGACACTTTCCCGCGGGTGAGGTGTCCCGATCCGGGGGGCTCATCCGTACTACTTAGGCGAGCGCGCCGGATGGGGGATATCGAGGAGCCGTGCCGCTCCAGGTGCGCCGGCCCGGCGCCGCGCCAGCACCCGATTCGGCCCCCCTACGGCCGGATCGGTGCGTCGCCGGGCGCGGCCACCGGACCCCGTTCCGAGCCGGCTCCCCGATGGTCGGCTCGGAACGCCCGGGCCCGCGTGCCTCTACGAACGCCCCGTCGTTAGGTAGGCTGTCGGCGTCCTCCGCGTCCCCGGGGAATGTCCCGATCGGGTTCCTCGGCGCGTATGTCAAGGGCCCCGCACCACGTCTCCCAGCGACTAGGTGGCCCATCGATGCTCCGCATGCTCGCCCTCGGCGCCGTGGCCGCCGTGGCGTCGATTCCCGTCGCCCCCGCGGCGCACGCCGACCCCATCTGCCAGAGCGTCGTCCTCACCGGCACGGTCGAGGAGCCGTTCGGGAGCTGCCTCCCCTACGGCGACGACGTCACGTGCGATACGACCCATGCCGGGACGGACCTCGAGACGGTCTGGATCACGATCTGCTTCCCCAGCCTCGGCGCGACGCCCTGACCGTCACTCGCAGGTCACTCCGGGGGCGTTGAGGTCGCAGATCGGGCCGTGCCCGTCGCCGGTACGCAGTTCGTTCTCCACCTCGACGTGGCCGAGGACGGGCAGGTCGACCTCCTCGTGGACGAGGACGGTCCGCTGCCCCGGGCTGAGTGGCGTCCGCGGGATCCGCAGGACGGTCGTGCCGCCCGGCCCGACCGGCTGGCGCAACCTCGCGGTGCCCGCGGGTCCGGTGCTCTGCCGCACCGTCCGGTGCGCGGCGTTCGCGACGAGGTCGCCGGCGTCCGTGGCGCGGCTTGAGGCGACTGCCTCGCCGAAGGTCGGGTGCTGGGTCGGCGTGGCCGGCCGGATCGCCACCGTCAGCGCGAAGGTGCCCGCGAGGGCGCACACGGCTGTCGACGCGCTCACGCTGTGCAGCCCGCGGACCCGGCGACGGAGCCGGGTACGGCGGAGCAGGCCGATCGCCGACCCGCACACACCTCCGCCGATCGTCCGGATCTCCCGGGCGAAGCGGCGGCGCGCTCTCTGCAGCGCCTTGCGTACGGCGTCCTCCGTCGACCCCACGAGCCCGGCAATGGCCGGGCAGGGCAGCTCGTCGACCTCGTAGAGCACGAGGATGCGGCGCTGGCTCGGCGGCAGCATGGTCAGCGCGCGGCGGACGATTCGGCGGCGCTCGTCGAGCAACGCGGCCGGCTCGGGGAGCACGGCTTCGTCCTGGTGCTCGCTGCTCAGCACGGCATCGTCGTCGGTGGCGTCACAGATCCGCCTGGAGCGCGCCATGTCGTGCGCGACGTTGCGGGCCACCCGCATCAGCCACGCCCAGGTCTCGCCGTCCGACCGGCCGCAGTCGAGTGACCGCAGCGCCCGTGTGAGCGACTCCTGCGTGATCTCGTCCGCGTCCCGCGGCCCGAAATGGTGCGTGACGTACCGGTAGAGCTGGGGGCGGTACTGCCGGTAGAGCCCAGTGAACTCGTCCTCAGCCGCCCGCGGCATTTCCTCGCTGGGGAGCGGCGCCAGTGCTGCGTTCCTCACGCCTCTGCCTTCTGGATGACAGCGCGCTGATGCGCGGTGGGGTGGGTGGCATGGTCGTGCACGGTCATCCCCCTTGGCAAGAGTTCGACACGCGATGTCCCGATCCCGCCTGGTCGTCCGTACTTCTTATGGCGGGGACTTCTCTCGAACGGGGATCACGCATGCGCGCAGGGGCGGGTGGTGCGGCCGCGGCCGTCTCCGACGTACGCCTCGCCGCCGTGGAACCGGACACTTCGCTACACTCCGCGCGAACGGTACAAACCGATTCACTGCTCGGGCGGCTCTGCCGGGTCGCCCGCGACATGCTGGGGGTGAGCCGGGCGACCGTCCTCGTCTTCGACGAGCCTGGCTCGCTCGTCCCTGCCGTCTCGGTTGCTCGCGAGGAGCACGAAGAGCTCTGGCAGCGGTTCCGCTCCATGCGCCCGATCAGCCTCGACCTCTCGCCGACCGCCGCCGAGGCGCTGGCCCGGGCCGAGGTCGTCGTCGTCCCCGACGCGACGGCGTCGCCGCTCGTCCCTGCCGAGTGGCGGGTCGCGTTCTCCCTCACCTCGCTCGCCGTCGCGCCCCTGCATGTCGACGGCCGCTCGTGGGGCGCGCTCGTCGTCGACGACGGCGAGCGGCGGCACGAGTTCGGCGCGGCCGACGTCCGGACGCTCGGCGAGCTCGCCGTCCTTGCCGCTACCGCGATCGCGGCCACCGAGCGGGCGGCCGTCGCCGACTCGGAGAGTGTCCTGCGGACAGCACTCCGCTCCGCGGTATCAGAGCTGGCCGCCCACGGCGATCTCGCGGCCGCCGTCGACTCGGTGGCGCCGTTCCTCCTCGAAGCGACCGGCTACGAGCTGCTCGGCGCCGCCCTCCGGGACAACCGCCTCGCGCGCCTGCTCAACGTCGGCCCGACCAGCGCGCATGACCCCGACGTCCTGCGCCGGCTCCGGCAGGGCGTCGACCAGGTCGTCGCGTCGGGCGGACGGCTCGTCGTCCCGCTCACCGGATGGACCGGTGTGGTCGGCCTGCTCGTGCTCAGACCGAACCGCGAGGGCGGCAAAAGACTCGATCTTGTTCATGAGGTCGCTGAGCGCCTCTCCGCCGTCGTCGAGCAGGCCGCTGCTGCCGAACGGGCCGCCATGCAGGCGGCGACTGCCGAGCATGCCGCCGCCCGGCTCGGCCTCGCGCGGACCGCGATCACCCAGACCCTGCGGACGTTCCGCGGCGTCGGGTACGCGACCGCCCGCGGCGGGCCCGCGCTGTTCTCGGTCTCCTCGACCAACCACGCCCGCCGGGCCCTGGACGACCTCGACGTCGTCCGGCTCGTGCTCGCGGCGCAGGCGGGGAGCCCCTCGATCGCCGCCGCGTTGCGTTCGCTGCTCGAGCCGGGGCCCGCGGGCTCCTACGAACTGCACTTCTCGACGAGCGGCGCGCCGCGCCAGGTCGCCCCCGACGGCGAGATCGCCTGCCTGCGTTCCGCGGTGCGTTTCCTGAATCTCGTTCGGGAAACGCGCGGCCGCATCCTCTCGGCGCGCGTGTCGTTCACGCAGGACAGCGTCGAATGCCTGTTGTCGTCGAACGGTCTGCTTCGCGACCCCGCCAGTGTCGTCGGGGACCGCGTCACCGAGCTCGTCGGCCCCTGGGTCAGCGAGTTCGGGGGCACCGTCGACCTCCAGGCGGGCGACGCGGCGTTCAGCGTCCGTCTCGTACTGCCGGACGTGCGGACCGATCGCACGTCCACCGACCGAAGGCTCACGACCGCCCGAGCCCGAGCCCGAGCCAGGTAAGACCCCAGCCGAAGGAAGTCAATTCATGAAACCCCGTACGCTGCTCGCCACCGCACTGCTGCTTCCGCTCTGCGCCGGCATCACGACGGCCGACGCCGCCGTGAAGAAGAAGCCGCCGGTCCGCAAGCCCGTCTGCAACCTCGTCAGGGACGCGAAGGGCGACGCGACGGGATTCGGCGGCGTGCCCAACACGGCCCCGAACGACCCGAACACCGACATCCTCTCCGTCGACCTCGCGACGAACGCCACGACGCTCACCGTCGCGTTCCGCGTCGACGCGATGGAGGCCAACCCGACCGGATCGCCGACGGGGCGTTCCTTCGAGCTGTCGTTCGCGGGCAGGGGCGGGAACCAGTCCCTGCGGGTCGTCCTCAGCCCTGCCGGCAACGTGTTCCCCACCGGTTCCACAGCCCAGGTCGTCGACACCGCGAAGAAGGAGATCCGCTTCAGCGTCGCGATCGCGTCGCTGACCACGAAGGTCAAGCCCAACGACAAGATCACCGGCCTGCGCGCCACGAGCGCCCGGTACGTCGGTCCGACGAACGTCACGCTCGGCAACGTCGACACCGCCACGACCAACGCGACGTACGTCTCCGGCTGGCCGTCGTGCGTCAAGGTCGGCGCCTGACGATGCGTCGCCGTTCCCTGCTCGTCCTCGTGGCGACCGTCGCGGCGGTCGCGGTCGTCGGCTGCTCCAGCTCGGGCACCGGCCACCCCGTCGCCGCCAACGGTTCGCCGCGACCCGGCTCCGGCGCGTCGGGCACTCCGTCGCCGTCGGCGGGCCTGCCGGGGTCCGGCTCTCCGGCCCCCGGTCACGGGCAGTCAGGGAGCGCGTCGCCGGGAGCCCCGGGCACCGGCGCGCCCGCGGCGACGAGTCCCACCCCGTCGCCCAGCTGGACCGCGGCGACGGCCCAGCAGATCCCGATCGAAGCGCACGTCACGCCGACCTGCGTGCCGCTCGGCACGACGGCCCGGCTCGACGTCCAGACGGTGCGCAAGGGAGCGATCGGGTTCGTCGCGGTGTATGCGGGCGAGAAGAGCGGCGCCGCGCCGCCGTTCGGCTACGGCTACGGCGGCAACGACAAGGGCACCGCGGACAGCCAGGGCCGGTGGACCGCGTCCTGGACCGTGGCACCCAACACGCCGCCCGGACCCGCCTATGTCCTGCTCGTCGTCGGTACCAAGGACGGGCAGCGCCAGGTCAAGGTGCCGTTCACCGTGGGGAGGGATGCCATCACCTGTACGGCGTGACTCATGTTGGGGGACCTGGTCCGGTGTTGTCCCGCCGGCCCAGTCACGGCGGAACCATCCCGAGCTGCAGACCGGGTCGGCGAAGCCGTCATAGATGGGCCGAAAAATCGGTCCACAACCATCTCGATGAGGAGACTGCTTTGAAGGCAATCCTGCGCAGTGCGATCGTCGCCGCCGGCATGGCCACGGCGCTCGCCACCAGCATGACCCCGGCGTCGGCCGACACGGGCGCCGTCGCGTTCACCGGCACCGCCAGCATCACGTGCTTCGGCTGTGGTGACAGCAACGGCACCGCGGCGCTGACAGGTGTCGGCGCGACAGTCGAGGGCGGCGTAGTCAACGGCTCGGCGACAGCGACCTACACCGTGCACGAGGACAACGCGGTCGGGATCGAGTGCGTCGTCTCCGGCACGGCGAACGGCAGCACCACAGGTGCCGTCGCCGTGAACTTCAACTGGACCCGTGTCGGCGCTGTCGCCGTCATCACCACCTCGGGCCAGATCAACGGCGCCGGTGTCGCCGGCTTCGCGGTGACCAGCCCGGTCGGCCCGCCGTGCGGCGGCCCGGTCCAGGCGCTCGTCGTCGGCGCGATTGCCGGCACCTGATCCGGTAACACCTAAGACGGGCACCGTGGCGCGGGTCGTGGGCATCGGCCCGCGCCACGGTCGTCCTATCCAGTCCGATCCGATGAGGGAGCAGAGCGAGCCATGAGCATCCGACGACGGCTTCGACACGTCTCGGCGATGGTGGCGTTCACGGTGGTCGCTGTGCCCGCTCTCGCAATCGTCGCGCCGTCGACGGGCGTCGCGGCGGACGACCAGCCGCTGCGCGTGGTCGGTTCCGTGCCGACGCCGAACGGACCTCCCAAGGACCCGAACGGGCAAGCGAAGGTGCTCGGTATCGACCCGGTGCGCCACCGCATGTTCTACGAGTACCCGGACGGCGACGGCGGCGCGCACCTGGTGACCTACGACATCAGTGGTCGCATCCCGCGGCAGATCGCGATCGCCTCCGTCGGGCGCGACGCCGACTTCAACATCGCCACGCGGTACACCGTCGCGTTCGACCCGGGCCGCCAGGAGCTGGCGATCGTCACGCCGTCGATGGACCCGGGGACCGGGACGCTTCCCGCGGGACCGGCGTCGATCCTCGTGTACAGCGACCGTACCCACTCCGTCAGGACGAGGTGGAGCCTCGCGACCTCGCTGCCCGGCTTCTTCCCGCTGGGCATCAGCTACTCGGCGAAGGACGACCGGATCTACGCGGTCGGGGAGTTCACCGCCGTCCGAAACCTCGCCGACGGCACCGTGATCGCCGGTGCCAAGTTCATGAGCCCGGGCACCGCGGTCGTCGCGCTCGACCCGCTGACGGGCAAACCGACCTGGGTCCGTTCGCTCGCTTCCGACTGCCCGCAGGTCCTGTACTCGAAGTCGATCGGGTCGCTCATCGCGCGCAGCGGCAGCACCGACGCGCTGTACTTCGCGTGCGTCAGCGGTGGCACGCCGGCGGCGCAGACGTACCCCGGTGCCACCGGTCTCGTCCGGATGCACATCGACCCGAAGGGAGACTCGGCGGCTCAGGCCGACCAGCCGGTCGAGTACTTCGCCATCTCCGGCAACTACTTCTCGGGCGGTAGCGCGAGCGGGATCGCCGCGTTCGACGCGCACAACGAACGCTTCTACCTCCAGAGCCTGTCGTTCACGACGCCTGGAGCCTGGGTCTTCGACGGCCGCCTGACGGCCTGGGTCGGTTTCGTGTCCGCGCCGAGCAGTGCCGATTACTACATCGGCGTCAACGAGCGGCTCGGCCACCTCTACATCGGCACCTATCGCATCAACGTCGCCAACAACGGCCTCCTGGTCGCGGACGTGCGGCAGACGCCCGTGCCCGCTGGGGAGTTCACCCCGCTCATCACGACCGCGCTGATCGCGGCCGACTCGGCGTCCAACAGGCTGTTCATCAGGCCGGAGAACCCGAACGCGCACTGGCTCGTCCTCGAGGACCTCACGCCGGCCTCGACCTACGACCAGCCCACCGAGGACTACGACGCTCTCACGACCGGCCTGCCCGACAGCCCGTCGAACGACGTCGACTACGCGCTCGGGGCGACGGGTTTCGGTGCCGAGGCGATCCAGGTCGGCGGTACCGGTGCGCCGCTCACTGCGCTCGGTACGTCCTTCGGCAACGGCATCCCCGGCGTCGCTTCAGGGACGCGCGCCGTGATGGCGGGTCGCGTCGGCTACCTCGACCTTCGCCCCAGCGGCGCCGGTGCCGCGGCTCAGGCGGCGACAGCGGACACCAACACCGTGCAGTACTACGAGAGCGACGACCGCTATCCCCGCGACGGCAAACCGGACACCTGGCCGTACAAGTCCCTCGCCTGCCTTGACACCGGCGGGCAGCCGCAGTCCCAGTCGGACTCGAGCCCGGACATCTCGACGGACGGGGCCACGGCGTCGATCTCCTGCGACCTGGCGAAGAGCACCGTCAAGGCGAGCTCGATCATGAGCGCGGCGGGATCGGGTGGCGCGCAGGTCCAGCGCTCCACGTACGACGTCACGGCGACGCGGGACAGCAAGACGGGCGGCGTGGTGGACAGCACCGCGACGGCAACGGGTGTGTCGTTCCAGGTCGAGGGCGGCTACACGGTCAGCTTCGGCCGGGTCGTCTCGAAGGCGCTCTCGCGCGCCCACGGACACCAGGGCACGGCGTACTCCGAGTGGTCGCGCTCGGTCGAAGGCGTCAGCCTCGTCGGACCCGACGGGAAGTCGCTCCTCCCGGAGGGCGCGGGCTGCTACTCCTACGTCAAGGCGGGTCTGGCGGGCAACACCCGCGACGTCCACGACACCTGCGCGACGCTCAGCACGGCGATCAACAAGCTGCTGCCGACGCGGTTCCACGCGGACTTCCCGATGCCGGACGTGATCACCACGCCGAAGGGCGCGTTCGCCGCGATCGAGCAGACGTCGGCCCAGTACTACCAGCAGAACGTCGTCAACGACCAGGGCGTCATCTACAAGGACGACTCGGTCGGCATCCGGCCGACGCCGGCCGTCATCGCCGAGGCGTACCAGGACACCGCGGAACGGTCGCGGACGGTCACGGTCCTCGCCGCGACGCAGACCAACGTGCGGTACACCATCAGCCCGCCGTACGACGACGGCTGGGTCGACGGTGGCGGCGGCGGTACCAGCAGCGGCAGCAGCGGCGGGGGCGCGCCGGTCGTCAACCCCGGTCACGCGCCGGCGACCACCGCTGACGCGCCGCCGCCGGTCATCACCAACCCGGCCCCGACGGCGAGCGGCCCGCTGGCCGCACTGCGCGGGTTCCTCCTCCGGCGTCGCGGTCTCCGCGACGCGCTGCTCCTCGTCCTGCTCTCGGGCCTCGTGGTCGGCGGCAGTGGCACCGTGTTCCGTCGCCGTCGTCTTGTCGACGTGCTCGTCACCGTTCCTCGGAAGGAAGCTCTGTGATCCGGCTCTCTGACAGCCGGGGGTCGGCCTCGCTGTCCACCCTCATCGCCGTGTTCGTCGCGGGTGCGCTCGTCGGTGCCCTCGCCTCCGTCGAGGTGATCCCGGCCGACCGCGTGTCCACAGCGGGCGCCTCGGCGAACCCGAACGGGACCCAGAACACGTCCGGCGTGTCCGGCGTGCCCGGCGCGACCTCGGGGCCTGCGACCGGGCCGCGAGCGTCAGGCGGTCCGGTGACGAGCAACGGCGGCCAGAACGGCGTGCCCGGAGGGGCGGCGATCGCGCCGTCGCGCTTCGAGTGCCGTGCCGGGGCGAACGGCGGCCACACCGACCGCGGCGTCACGGCGACCGAGATCAACCTGGCCACCACGATCGTCGCGTCGGGACCCGGCGCCTCCTTCCTCGGCGAGATGAAGTACGCGATGGAAGCGGTCATCAACGACGTCAACCGCAAGGGTGGGATCTGCGGTCGCAGGCTCAAGCTGCAGACGCGCGACGACGGGTGGAGCGCGTCGACCGGCGCGCAGTACCTGCGCAACTACATCAACGACCCGAACATCTTCGCCATCCCGGTCGGTGCGTCGTCCGAGGGGCTCCGCGTCGTTGTCGACAGCGGTGACCTCGACCGCGCGCACTTCCCCGCTGTCGGCACCGACGGTCTCGCGATCAACCAGTACGCGAAGCCGAACGGCGCCGTGCAGCAGTGGGTGTGGCCGGTCGCGGCCGCGACGGTGTCGTCGGCGCGGATCATGGCGCAGGACGCGATCAAGCGTGGGGCGAAGCACCCGGGCGTCGTCTTCGACAACGACTACCGCTTCGGCAAGGAGGCCGCCGCGGCGTTCAGTGCGGAGGTCAAGCGGCTCACCGGCTCGGACGTGGACGGCAAGAACTCCGGTAACACCTGCGTCCGCCGCTACTGCGGCATCCCGGCCGCCCGGCCGGGCTACAGCGGCGAGGCGGAGACCTTCTACAGCGCCTCGCCCGACTACGTGGCGATGTTCGTCGAGCCGGACACGGCACTGACCTGGATGCAGGAGTCCCGCACGCCCGCCGCGACCGACACCGGTGCCATTCCCTACGGCTACGGCGGCGCGCAGCCGTTGTTCACCAAGCAGTTCGAGAGCCAGTGCCGCGCCAAGTGCGACCAGATGGTTGTCTGGAGTGGCTTCAAGCCCTACGTCGAGAAGTACAAGAACGACCCGGCCGTCATCGACTACGTGCGTGCGCTGAAGGGCAACAACCGTCAGGCCGACGAGTACAACCAGTTCACCGAGAGCGCGTACGTCGGCATGCAGTGCTTCGTCAACGCGCTGAGGATCGTCGGTCCCGAGCTCACCCGCGACCGGCTCAAGGCGGTGCTCGACGTCTTGACGTTCACCAACGGGCTGACGCTGCAGAGCTCGCTGAAGTTCACGCCGACGTCCCGGTTCGCGAACATCACGATGCAGTCGTTCACGATGCAGTACAAGGGCACCCCGGGCCTCTGGCGACTCGGGCCGGTCCGCGAAGACCCGCGGCCGCAGGTCGACTGACGATGGGCAAGCTCCTCACGTACAGCCTGCTGTCGATCCCGCTGGTCGGCGCGTACATGATGTTCGCGCTCGGTATCGTGGTGATCTACCGCTCGTCGCGAGTGCTCAACCTGGCGCACGGCGCGATGGCGATGGTGCCCGGTTACATCTACTGGCTCTTGACCAAGTCGGGCGTGCCCGTGCCGGTCGCGCTGCTGCTCGGCGTCGTCTCGGGCGCGGCGCTCGGTGTCGGCGTCGAGGCGCTGTTCGTCCGCCGCCTGCGGCCGCAAGGACCCACCGCGCAGACCGTCGGCACGGTCGCGGTGACGGGTCTGCTCGTTGCCTTCATCGGCAAGCGCTACGGCACCGGCTCCAAGATCGTGCCGAGGGTCTTCCCCGAAGGGCACCTGACGATCGGCTCCGCGCAGGTCGACTACGGCAAGCTCGGGATCCTGATCGTCGGTCTGTTCGTCGCGGGGGCGACGCTCGCGTTCTTCAAGTACACCCAGTTCGGCCTGGCGCTGCGCGGCGCGGCGCAGAACCGGACCGCCGCGACGCTCGTCGGCATCAACCCGCAGGTCGCCGCGTCGAGCGCGTGGGCGCTCGGCGGCGGGCTCGCCGGGCTCGCCGGCATCCTGCTCGCGGCGTCGACGAACCTGAACCCCTACACCTTGTCGCTCCAGGTGCTGCCGGCCTTCGTCGCGGCGCTGCTCGGCGGGCTCGAAGCGTTGGGCGGCGCCATCATCGGCGCGGTCGTCGTCGGCCTGGTGTTCGGCCTCGTCAGCCTCATGGGGACATGGCCGGTCGTCGGCAAGGTGCTCGGGCTCTCGGGCTCCGCTCAGCTCGTCCTGACGCTGCTGACGCTGGTGCTCCTCGGCCTGCGCGGCAACCGGATCTCGAGCGCCGCGGGCGACGAGAGCGGGCTCGCCGTCGAGGCGGGACCGCGCGGCACTCGGCGGCAAGGCGTGCGACCGTCGGCGTTCCTCGTCCTCGCGCTGCTCCTCGTGTGGCCGTTCGTCGCGCCGTTCTCGGCGCTCGGCAGCTCGTTGCTCGCACTCGAGTACGCCGTCATCGCGTTCTCGCTCGTCATCCTCACCGGGTGGGTCGGCCAGATCTCGCTCGCGCAGGCGACGTTCGTCGGCATCGGGTCGCTGGTCACGGCGATGCTTGCGCGCGGCACCGGCATCGGCTTTCCGCTCGACATCGTCGTCGGCGCACTCGCGGCCGGTATCGCGGCGGTCGCGTTGGGTGCGGTCGCCCTCCGGGTGCGCGGGCTCTACCTCGCTGTCGCGACGCTGATCTTCGCGTGGATGGGCGACTCGTTCCTGTTCACGTCGCCGTACCTCGGGATGGGTGACGGCAGCTCGACGCTGCCGAACCAGCGGATCGGCACCGCGGGCGGCTTCGTGTCGTTCGACCTCACGAGCCGCCGGGTGCTGTTCGTGCTGTTCCTCGTCATCGTCATCAGCACCGCGGTGTGCCTGTCGAACCTGCGCGACGCGCGGACGGGCCGGGCGTTCTCCGCGATCCGTGGCTCCGAGGCGGCCGCCGCGTCGCTCGGGATCGACGTGGTCCGGTACAAGCTCGTCGCCTTCGCCCTGAGCGGGGTGCTCGCCGGTCTCGGTGGCGGCATGCTCATGGTCGAGCAGCGCACCGTCGTACCCTCGCAGTTCTTCTACACGGTCTCGTTGCAGTTCCTCGCCATCGCCGTCGTCGGCGGTCTGGCCAGCCTGAGCGGCGCGGTCGCGGCCGGTCTGCTCTTCGCCGGTCTCAACGAGCTGTTCTTCCGGGTCAGCGCCCTCACCGGATGGCTCGACGTCGTATCGGCGCTGCTGCTCGCCGGCGTCCTGCTCCTGTACCCGGCGGGCCTCGCGGGTCTCTTAGCGAGAGTGAACTTGTGGCTCGAGTTCGCGGGGCGACACACCGACCGCGCCCTCGCGCCGGTCGTCGACTGGGTCAAGCAGACGCGCGAGTCGTTGCGTCCGGCGCCGAAGGTCGTCGAGCCGGTGGATGGTCCGGAGGACTGGATGTCGAGCCGGGCGGAGGTGCCCGACAGCCCGGCCGCGCTGGTCGAGGCCGAGCCGCAGACCGTCGGCGCCGAGGAGTCGGCGCCCGCGCCGGTCGCGACGTATCGGCGGGAGCGGGACCTTGCCGCGCCGGTCCGGCTGGAGGCGCGCAACGTCACCGTCCGGTTCGGCGGTCTCACCGCGGTCAACGACGCCAGCATCGAGGTGCGCGAGGCCGAGGTCGTCGGACTCATCGGCCCGAACGGCGCCGGCAAGACGACGCTGTTCAACGCGATCCTCGGGCTCAACGATCCGCAGACCGGCAGCGTTAACCTCTACGGTCAGGAGGCGACCACCGCGCCGCCGCACGTCCGCGCCGCGATGGGCGTCGCGCGGACGTTCCAGGTCCTGCAGCTGTTCCGCGGCCTCACGGTGTTCGACAACCT